>JAYZXK010000565.1:0-2848 GCA_036141415.1 Pseudomonadota bacterium | reverse complement strand
GGGCATCTGCTCGATAGTCGGCAACACTGGGAGCGATTGCGGGATCGGGTTAGCCCGGAACTGGCAGACATGGCCGCAGAGTTAACCGACGAGCAGGTGAGTTCGCTGTTTGAAGAGTTGCGCGAAGAGAACGATGACATTCGTGAGTCGCTGGAAGAGTTTAAGGAGTTGTCAGCTGAAGAGCAGGCCGAAGAACGACTGGACGATATGGAAGAGGGTGTAAGCGAGTTCATCGGTCGCCTTAATGCCAGTCAGAAAGCCATCGTCAAAGGTTATGCGTCACAGTTTACCAGTACCCGGGCATTATGGCTGACTTATCGTCAGGATTTTCAGCAGGCAGCCCGGGAAATGATCGACAATCGCGTGGCTAATCCAACGTTTAAACAAGACTTTGTTGCGCTGATGACCCATCCGGATAAATTTCGCAGTGATGCCTTTATGAAGCTGCGAAACGACAATACTCGCATTTATGCCAAAATGGCTGAAGAATTGTTCTATACCCTGGATAAAAAGCAAAAAAGAAAGCTAATCAGTAAGATTGACGATATGATTGAGGACTTTGAATACCTCATGAGTAATGATTAGTTGGAAAGTAGTTACCGGCCGCTCTATGGCTTTTGTTTGTCTTTGGTTACCGCAGTGCTGTGGGGAATTTTACCCCTGTTTCTTAAGATCTGCCTGCAGGTTATGGACAGTCAGACCATTACCCTTTATCGGTTTGTAGCAGCTGCCATCCTGGTGGGTGGCTGGCTGTTTTACCGTCGCCACATTCCTAATTTCTTCCGCTACCCTAAAGCCGTTATTATTCTGGCCGTCGCCTGTACTCTGATGTTGGTGATCAACTACGTGTTTAACGTGCTCGGGCTTAAATATCTCAGCCCCGGCAGTGTGCAGGTGTTCATGCAGGTGGCGCCATTCGCTCTGATGGTTGGTGGTATTGTATTGTACAAAGAGAAATTCAGCCGCTTGCAGCTGTGGGGCGCATCGTCTTTGCTGCTAGGACTTGGTTTGTTTTTCAATCAACGCTTACCGCAGATTATTGCTTCAGAAACCGAAGATACCCTGGGTGTTTTGTTTGTTATTATCGCCGCAGTGACCTGGGCCGGCTACGCGTTGTGTCAGAAGTCTCTGATGAAAACCATGTCGGCAATGCAACTCACGCTGATCATTTATATTATTGGCAGCATGATGTTGCTGCCGTTTACGCATTTGCAGGCCATTGTCGAAATGAACGCTGTACAGGGCTGGGCGCTGTTGTTTTGTTGTTTAAATACCTTTGTGGCTTATGGGGCTTTCACCGAAGCCATGCGGGTATGGTATGCCTCAAGGGTAAGCGCAGTGATTGCCACCGCGCCTGTGTTTACCTTTATCTCGGTTGCCGTGGCTGAGTATTTTTATCCCAGCAGCTTTGAGCAGCCGCCTTTAGGTGCATTGGCTATACTGGGGGCGGTGATGGTGATTGGCGGCTCGGTAATGGCTGCACTGGGCCGCGGTGCCCGTTAGTTTTCCTTGTTTACCGGTTTTGGGGCGGGCTGACCGATAGGTTGTTCGCCGCCTTTACAAATCGTGTCGTAATCATCCCGGTAGTAGCGAAAATTAACACACTCGTTTTCATATCTTTGTCGGGCGGTAAGCGCCATCTGCGGATTTTTGGGGTTTCTGATAGCTTTCTGAAGTACTTCGCATTGCTGAGCCTGTGCTTTGACCTCAAGGATATCTTCACATAGATTGGACTGGCTTGCGCAACCTGACAACCAGCCAGAGCCAACCAGAACTGCAGTAACCAGTAAACAGTGTTTTTGCATAACATTTTATCCTTCATGTAGTGCGGTAATTTCGGTGGCTACAGGGTAGCAATGCCTAATCGCAGCAATTCATCCCTTAAACCGTCAAACTTGGTTTGGTGTTGCTCTCGCATGGGTGCATGGTTCAGTATCTTATACACCTGCCGGGCTTCTTTGATCATTGCGCCGTCATCTTTTTCATTGTGACCCATCAGTTTAATCAGGCATTGTAATAAGTTTAGTGCAATCCCTGCATTGACCGGAGAAAGTTCCAGCGCACTGTTAAAGGAAG
Organism: Pseudomonadota bacterium; assembly: GCA_036141415.1. GTDB lineage: Bacteria > Pseudomonadota > Gammaproteobacteria > Enterobacterales > Alteromonadaceae > Alteromonas. The sequence goes on along the minus strand of JAYZXK010000565.1, from coordinate 772 downwards.
CTTTCGCCTCGGCGTATTTTTCCTGCTGATACAACTGAATCCCGCGGCGGTTAATTTGGGCGTATTGTTGTTCGCTTTCCTTCACCCGTTTCGACATCGACCGCACCAGCATTCTACTACTGTCATCGAGCTCGGTGTTTTGACTGGTCAGGGTTTGCAGTAGTTGATTTACTTCCTCAAATTCGCCCAGGTCAACCATCAACTGCATGCTCGAAGGTACCAGTGAGGCCGGGTACAACTCAAACTGTTTTTCGATGGTCAACTGACTGTCCATCAGCGATCGTTTGGCGTTAATGAGTTTACCGTCAATAGCATCCACCCGGGCGTGCATGATCTGATCAAAAATATCCAGACTGAAAGGCTCATCCAGCCGGGTCAGCGCTTCATCATGGCCGGCACGCTGCAACTGCAGCAGTGCTTCCTGCTGAAACCGGTGACGCTGGGTTTTACTCTCGGCAGCCTCGGCAGCGTCGAGCAGGCTGGAAATATGATTACACCAGTAATTAACTTGTTTAAAGATGGTGTTCTTGGATAACTGCCAGGTGGCCTTAGTGGCCTCGGTGAGCAACTCATAATCATTATTCTCTCTGGCGATACGACTGGCGAGGAGCTGCCGCTGCAGTGAATAGGGTGAGTTTTTAATTGCCCGGCGGATATCGGCCAGCGCTTCTTCGGGCAGTTGGGAAGCAGACTTCGCCTGCGCGAGAATATCCAGCGCTTCTGGATCAAACTGGTTGAGGGCCAGTACTTTATTGGCGCACTGTATGGCCTC
>JAYZXK010000564.1:0-12159 GCA_036141415.1 Pseudomonadota bacterium | reverse complement strand
GAGCTGAATACCATTGGCTTTAAAGGTTTCGCCTAGTTTGTTTAAACGCTCGGCAAGGCGCTGATAACCAGCGATATCAGTACTGCGATCTTCCGGGAAGATATACGGCACTACCACGTATTTGTGGCCCATGGTTTTGGCGATTTCGATCTGCTTTTCAACATCAGCGTCGGTAGACATAAATTTCAGTAACACGTGAGAGGACGGCGCGGTTAGATCCAGTTCGTCCATTAGCGCTTTTACGTCTTTGGGGTCGTTGTCGTAGAAACCGGCAAACTCCAGTTCTTTGTAGCCTACGCTGGCAACCAGTTTTAAGGTGTCAGTCACGCTTTTTTCCATCATGCTGCGCAACGTGTACAGTTGCAGACCAACGCGATTCTCATTGGTAGCAGTGGTCAGAGTGGATGCGCCGCCACAGGCTGTTGCGCCAAAGAGGGCGCCAACGCCGGTGGCCGACATTTGCATAAAGCGACGACGACACAGTTTACTGGCAGAGGTAATGATAGAGCTGTTTTTACGGTGTTGCGACATAGGTTTTCTCCCTTTTATTGGCATTTGCACAGCCTTACCGGGTTAGGTTTACCGGTTGCGCCGGGGCTGGCCCCGTACTGTTTCGGATAATTAACTGATACGGCAGAATGACTTTTACTGCCCGTTTCGCTTTGCCCTTTAAAACATCAACGAGCAGGTTAATGGCGGTTTCGCCAAATTCCTCCGCCGGTTGGGCGATAGTGGTTAATGGCGGATCGCTAAAATTGGAAAAAGCGATGTTGTCGAAGCCGGATACTGAAATGTCTTCAGGAATGCGCAGTCCTGCGGCTTTCAGGCGGCTAATGGCGCCAAGCGCCATTTCATCATTTTCGCAAAAAATAGCGCTTACCGGATGCGACTGATTAAGGATGCGGTCGGCGGCATCAAAACCGGATTGCAGGGTGAAGTCGCCGTCAAACATCAGTTCTTCGCAGTATTTGAGTCGGGCTTCCCGTAATGCATCTTTGAAACCCAGCATCCGCTCGCGGGTTAATGGACTGGAGGCCGGGCCTTTGATCATGGCAATGTGTTGATGGCCAAGTTCAACCAGATGTTCGGTCATCGCCGCGGCGGCCAGACGGTTGTCCAGTGAGACAGTGGGGCACTGTGGGGTATCGAGAATTTCACAGGCGTTAACCATGGGCAATAAGCCCTGATCATCTGCATCATTATCGTTAAACGGATTAAAGGCTCGCAGTTGAACCACACCATCTGCTTGTGACGTATGGATCATCCGGGCATAATTTTGTTCGGTGACATTATCGCCCATGGTATTGACCAGTAGCAGAGAATAGCCTTCTGCGGCTGCTGCTTCCTGCATGCCACGGATCACCCGGGCGAAAAACACGTTAGCCACAGTGGGTACCAGTACCACAATATTGTGGGTTTTCCCCGAACGAAACTTCACTGCCATCAGGTTAGGTTTGTAGTTAAGCTGCTCAATTGCGCGGGTCACCCTGGCCCGGGTTTTTGGCGATACCAACTCTGGTTGCTGTAACGTGCGCGACACCGTGGCCACCGAAACGCCTGCGAGGTCAGCAACTTCTCTTATATTTGACAACTACACACCCTCATAAGCTGAGATAAAAATGTAACCGATAACATTTTCTGAGTTTTCATGTTAACAAAAATTTGCTTTTCAGCTAGCTAAAAATGCGTGAATTCCACGCTTTAACCAAAAACCAGGCCTTTTGATTAACATATTTGTCATTAATTTGGACTAGATCTGGTGAATAATCTTGTTATACTTCGATGTAATCCGTTACATTTTTACATCATTAACAAAAAGTACACAAGTGCGTTTTGGACGAAAACTGGATATCGAGGTTGGAACGTGGCAAAAACTGAGAAAATTCGCTTAGGCATGATCGGCGGCGGTCAGGGCGCTTTCATTGGTGCGGTGCACCGTCATGCAGCCGGGCTGGATGGACATTACGAACTGGTGTGCGGGGCGTTTAGCCGCAACCAGCAAAATAACCTGGAAACGGCCGAGTCACTGAGTATCTCAGCAGATCGCGCTTACGACAGCTGGCAGGCGCTTATCGAACAAGAGTCGAAGCTGCCTGAAGATCAGCGCGTCCAGGTGTTGGCGGTAGTAACACCTAATCACCTCCATGTGGAAGTTACCAAAGCTGCACTGGAAGCCGGCATTCATGTGTTTTGCGAAAAGCCACTGGCTATTTCCCTGGATGAAGCCAAAACACTCAAGTCAGTGTTGCAGGAAAAACCGGTATTACTCGGCTTGGCGCATACCTATATTGGTTACCCCATGGTATGGCAGGCGCGGCACATGGTGGCAAACGGCGAGCTGGGTAAAATCCGCAAAGTATTTGTGGAATACCCGCAGGGCTGGTTAAGCGAAGGTATCGAGTTACAAGATAACAAACAGGCTGGCTGGCGTACCGATCCGAGCAAATCCGGCGGCAGTGGCTGTATGGGCGATATTGGTACCCATGCGCTTAACATGGCTGAATTTGTGGCTGGTGAGAAGGTAACCAAACTTTGCGCCGACCTGCACATTCATGTGGAAGGACGTCGTTTAGACGACGACGGTGCGGCACTGCTGCGCTTTGAAAACGGCGCATCTGGTGTGTTGATGGCGAGCCAGGTTTGTGCGGGTGAAGAAAACGGCCTGAAAATCCGTGTTTACGGTGAAAAAGGCGGCCTGGAGTGGATGCAGATGAATCCCAATTCACTGCTGGTGCGCTCGCTGAGCGGTCCGATGGTTACCCTACGCGCAGGTGGCGGAATGCCTGGTCTGTGTGATGAAGCCAATGCCCGTTGCCGCATTCCGGGTGGTCACCCGGAAGGGTATCTGGAAGCCATGGCTAACCTGTATACCTTCTTTGCCAAAGCGGTTCGCAGCGGGCAAACCGGTAAAGCCGAAGGGGTGCCGGGTCTGGAAGACGGTTTACGCGGTAACGCCTTTATCGAAACCATGCTGGCGAGCACGGCGAGTGACGCCAAATGGACCAACTTTTTCGACGTTGAATAACACGCACCTAATTAACGAATTAAGCAGGAGAGTAAACTATGTCTGCGATTAAAGGCCCGGCTATTTTTTTAGCCCAGTTTGTCAGTGATAAAGCGCCATTCAATAAATTGGATACCATTGTTAAGTGGGCTGCTGAGAATGGCTACAAAGGCATTCAGATGCCTACCGGCAACGACGATATTTTTAATCTAGAACTGGCTGCTAAAAGTCAGGACTACTGTGATGAGGTGATGGGCATTTGTCGCGATGCTGGCATTGAAATCACCGAACTTTCAACGCATCTGCAAGGTCAACTGGTGGCGGTGCATCCGGCTTATGACGAGCTGTTTGATAACTTTGCACCTAAACACCTCCATGGTAAACCGCAGGAACGCACGGAATGGGCGATTGAGCAATTAAAGTTTGCCGCTAAGGCAAGCGAACGGTTGGGACTGAAAGCTCATGCAACCTTTTCCGGTGCGTTGCTGTGGCACCTTGTTTACCCGTGGCCGCAGCGTCCCGCTGGCCTTGTTGAGCAAGGTTTTGCTGAACTGGCCAAACGCTGGAAGCCAATTCTGGATGCATTTGACGAAGCTGGCGTGGATGTGTGCTACGAAATTCACCCCGGTGAAGACCTGCACGACGGCGCAACCTTTGAGCGTTTCCTGAAAGCCGTGGATAACCATCCGCGTGCCAACATTCTGTTTGACCCCAGCCACTTTGTGCTGCAGCAACTGGATTACCTGGACTTCATTGACCGTTATCACGATCGCATCAAAATGTTCCACGTTAAGGATGCCGAGTTTAACCCTACCGGTCGTTCCGGCGTGTACGGCGGCTATGAGGACTGGAAGGAACGTCCAGGACGTTTCCGCTCGCTGGGTGATGGCCAGGTTGATTTCAAATCCATATTCAGCAAGTTAACTCAGTACGGATTCGACGGCTGGGCAGTACTGGAATGGGAATGCTGCCTGAAAGACTCTGCGCAGGGTGCCGCCGAGGGCGCGCCTTTTATTGCCAGTCATATTATCGAACCTACCAAGCATGCGTTTGATGATTTTGCCGGCGCCGAGGCGAGCGAAGAACGTAACCGCCGGATCCTGGGTTTAAAAGATTAATAACAACACGTAACTGGTACAAAAAGTACGGTCAGTACAGACATTTGGCGAGGAGCCTATGAACACAATAACAATACGTCTGAGTATTATGATGTTTCTCCAGTTTTTTATCTGGGGTGGTTGGTTTGTAACGCTGGGAACCTTTCTCGGCGGCACGCTCGGAGCGTCGGGTAGTGAAATTGGTATGGCGTTCTCAACCCAGTCATGGGGTGCGATCATCGCACCGTTTATCATTGGCCTGATAGCTGACCGGTTCTTTAATGCTGAACGTATTCTGGGCATTCTGCACCTGGTGGGCGCGGCATTAATGTACATGATGTATATGTCGACTGACTTTGCCGGCTTCTACCCTTACGTACTGGGTTACATGATTGCTTATATGCCAACACTGGCGCTGGTTAACTCGGTGTCGTTCGGGCAAATGTCTGACCCGTCTAAAGAGTTCGGTAAAATTCGGGTGTGGGGCACCATCGGCTGGATTGTTGCTGGTCTGGTTATCAGCTACGTATTCTCGTGGGATTCGCAGCAAGGTATTGCCGACGGCATGTTGCGTAATACATTTATGTTGTGTGCGATTGCTTCGGCGGCGCTGGGTATTTACAGCTTTACCCTACCAGCCACACCGCCAGCGGCAAAAGGCTCAGAAGCGGCCGGACTTGGCCAGTTACTGGGACTGGATGCGCTGGCCATGCTCAAAGACCGCAACTTCTTTGTGTTCTTTGCATCAAGCGTACTGATTTGTATTCCGCTGGCCTTCTACTACCAGAATGCTAACCCGTTCCTTACAGAGATCGGCGTTGAAAATGCCACCGGTAAAATGACTTTAGGGCAGGTGTCTGAAGTGCTGTTTATGCTGGCTCTGCCGGTATTTCTGAACCGCTTTGGTATCAAGATGACGCTGTTATTGGGTATGGCAGCCTGGGTATTGCGTTACGCACTGTTTGCATTTGGTGACGCCGAGTCCGGATTATTCCTGCTGATTATCGGTATTGCCTTGCACGGTATCTGTTATGACTTCTTCTTTGTGTCTGGCCAAATTTATACCAATGCCAAAGCGGGCGACAAAGTTAAAAGTGCTGCGCAGGGCCTGATTACCCTGGCGACTTACGGTGTAGGTATGCTGGTTGGTTTTTGGGTGGCGGGTCAGATCACCGATAACTATGCCGGTGACGCAGGTCACGCCTGGCAACAAATCTGGCTGTTCCCGGCAGCGTTTGCCGCAGTGGTACTGGTACTGTTCCTGTTAATCTTCAAAAAAGAAGAGGTTAAGGCCGATGCCTGATAACCCAATGCAGTCTGCTATGGCCGACGCGCTCATCGCGCGTCGCGACCTGCTCAAAAAATTGGTGCTCGGGGTAACCGGTGCCAGTTTAAGTTCGTCGGCGCTGGCGGCATTGCCACAAGACATTGCAGGGTTAAAACTGAAAGGGAATATCAATCATTCTGTGGCGCGCTGGACGTACAGTGAGTTAACTGTTGAAGAGCTTTGTATTGCTGTTAAAGCCATCGGCTTCAACGCTATTGATTTGGTGGGGCCGGCTGACTGGTCAATACTGAAAAAATACGGTATCGACTGCTCCATGTGTAATGGTGCCGAGCTCAACCTGGAAGACGGTTGGGCCGATCCGAAGTTTCACGACGAACTGACTAAGCGCTACTTAAAGCATATTGATTTAGTTGCCGATGCGGGTTATCGCAACCTGATTTGTTTTAGTGGTAACAAACGGGGCGTTTCTCCGCAAGAGGGCCTTGAGCATGCCGTAAACGGGCTCAAACGAGTCATCAAGCATGCAGAAAAACGTGGCGTTGTGCTGCAAATGGAACTGTTTAATAGCAAGGTAAATCATCCGGATTACTTTGCTGATAATTCCGCATGGGGCATCGCTCTGTGCAAGCAGCTTGGTTCAGCTAATTTTAAGCTGCTTTATGATATCTATCATATGCAAATCAGCGAAGGTGACATCATTCGTACTATTCGGGATAACCATGAGTACTTTGGTCACTACCATACTGCCGGTGTACCCGGCAGAAACGAGATAAATGACACCCAGGAGCTGTTTTATCCGGCAATAATTAAAGCAATTAACGAGACCGGCTTTAATGGATACGTAGCTCAGGAGTTTTTACCAACCCCAAAAACCATTCAGGATCAGATTGAATCGCTACGCGAAGCTATTCTGATTTGTGATGTGTGATTGGGCAACACACAAAATCGGTTAGTAAAACTAGACGATTTAAGGGGAGAAGTAATGGCAGATAATGTCTATGATGCAATCGTAGTTGGTTCGGGGATCAGCGGCGGTTGGGCAGCCAAAGAACTGGCGGAAAAGGGGCTCAAGGTCCTGATGCTGGAGCGTGGTCGTAATATTGAACATATCAAGGATTACGTCAACGCTCACAATGAAGCGTGGAACTACCCGCACCGTGATTTGGCCACCCAGGAAATGAAAGAACTCGAGCCGGTGATCAAGCGTGACTATCCGCTGAATGAATCCACCTATGGCATGTGGGAAAGCCACCAGACGTCTCCTTATGTCGAAAAGAAACGTTTCGACTGGTACCGTGGCTATCACGTGGGCGGCCGCTCACTGTTATGGGGCCGTCAGAGTTATCGTCTGAATGAAGCGGATTTTATGGCCAATGCTAAAGAAGGCGTGGGCGTAGACTGGCCAATTCGTTACAGCGACATGGCTCCATGGTATGACTACGTTGAACGCTTTGCCGGTATCAGCGGTAACCGCGATGGTCTGGATGTACTACCTGATGGACAGTACCAGCCGCCAATGCCACTCAATGTGGTGGAAAAAGACCTCGCCAAGCGTTTGCAGAAAGCCTTTAAAGGCACTCGTCATATTATCAATGGCCGTAGTGCTAACATGACTGAGCCAAAGCCGGAGCAAAACCGGGTGAACTGTCAGTACCGCAACAAGTGCTGGCTGGGTTGTCCGTTTGGTGGTTATTTCTCTACGCAATCGTCAACACTGCCGGTAGCGATGGCAACCGGAAATCTGACCGTGCGTCCTTTCTCTATTGTAACCCGCGTGCTGTACGATAAAGACAAAAAACGTGCAACCGGCGTTGAAATTCTTGACTCGGAAAATAATCAGACTTACGAATTTAAGAGCAAGATCGTGTTCCTTAATGCGTCAGCCCTTAACTCGGTATGGATGCTGATGAACTCAGCTACCGATGTGTGGGACGGCGGTCTGGGCAGCAGCAGCGGCGAACTGGGCCATAATATTATGGACCATCACTTCCGCGTGGGTGCGTCGGCCGACATCGAAGGATTTGAAGATAAATACTATTACGGACGCCGTCCGTCTGGTTTTTACATCCCGCGTTTCCGTAACTGGGGCGATGATAAGCGTGACTATTTGCGTGGCTTTGGCTATCAGGGCTCTGCAAGTCGTCAGGGCTGGAACCGCAACGTGGCCGAAATGGGCATTGGTGCCGATCTGAAAGACATCCTGAGTGAGCCGGGCAACTGGTCTATTGGTATGACGGCCTTTGGTGAAATGCTGCCAAACCATGACAACAAGGTGTATCTCAATAAAGCACAAAAAGACAAGTGGGGCTTACCTGTGCTGGAGATGGACGTTGAGATCAAGGAAAACGAATATGCCATGCGTAAAGACATGATGAATGACGCAGTGGAAATGTTCGAAAAAATGGGCCTTAAAAACGTTAAAGGCTACGACGCGGATTACGCGCCGGGCATGGGTATTCACGAAATGGGCGGTGCCCGCATGGGCCGCGATCCTAAGTCTTCAGTGCTTAACGCACACAACCAGGTATGGGATGCGCCCAACGTATTTGTTACCGATGGTGCGGCGATGACTTCGGCTTCCTGTGTTAACCCATCGCTGACTTACATGGCATTAACTGCACGGGCTGCTAACTTTGCTGTTGAAGAACTGAAAAAGGGGAACATCTAAGATGGATAGACGCGACCTTCTTAAAATGATTGCGGCCTCTACCGGCGCAGCCTTTGTAGGCAGTAACGCTATGGCCTGGGGTTTAAAGGTGCCAGCTACAGACCCGTCTAAAGTGGGCCTCAGTAAAGACGATATCAGCCTTATGAGCGAAGTGGCTGAAACCATTATGCCACGCACTGACACACCGGGAGCGAAAGATGCCCAGTGTGCACAAATGATGGCGGTGTTGGTAGCAGACTGTTACACGCCCGTTCAGCAACAGGCGTTTAAAGACGGCCTGCGTAAGCTCAATCTGGCCAGTGATGAACGCTTCGATACGCCGTTCCTTGCTTTAAGCAATGCACAGCGTTTTGAGTTGCTGACCGACCTGGATGCCGAAGCAAAAAAATACAATGCCGAGCGCAACCTGTGGGGCGCAGTTAGTCAGCGTCCTAACAGTCGCGATACCGATGATACCGATCCGTTACCGCACTACTTCACGATGTTTAAGCAGTTGACTCTGTTTACCTTCTTTACGTCAGAAGTCGGTGCTACCAAGGTGCTTCGTTACGTTGGTATCCCTGGCAAGTACGATGGCGATCTGCCTTATGAGAAAGGCGATAGAGCCTGGGCGACCTGATTTCAGGTTGTTGATGAATTGCCAAACACGAGGACACAATTTATGCGTAACAATCGTTTAGCAACAGGTGCCGGTCTGGCGCTGTCAATGACTGCGCTGGCAGCTTGTGCTGCCCCGCAGGAAAAACTTGAACCCTGGCAACAGGCACAAAAAACGGAAGTCTGGGAGCCTGTTCCAGAAGCGGTAGAAACGCCGGTTGGCAAAGCGCCGTCTGATGCGGTTGTACTGTTTGACGGTACCGATCTGTCGGCCTGGGAATCAGTGAAAGGCGGCGAAGCGGCCTGGACTCTTGGTGGTGACACGGTCACTGTGAAACCTGGCACGGGTAACATCCGTACCAAGCAGTCTTTCTGTGATGTGCAGCTCCACGTTGAATGGCGTGCACCACAGCCAGAAGAAGACATGGACGGGCAGAAACGCAACAACAGTGGCGTATTCTTCCAGGAACGCTATGAGATTCAGGTGCTCGATTCTTACCAGAATAAAACCTATCCCAACGGACAGGCAGCATCGGTGTACAAGCAAACCATTCCACTGGTGAATGCTACCCGTCCGCCAGGTGAGTGGCAGGAGTACGACATTATCTTTACCGCACCAAAGTTCGACGGTGAAGCTCTGGAATCGCCGGGCTATGTAACGGTTATCCATAATGGCGTAGTGGTACAAAACCATGTGGAAATCCAGGGCACAACAGAATGGATTGGAGCGCCGAAATATAAAGCCCACGGCTGCGCGCCTATTCAGTTGCAGGATCACGACAATCTGGTGAGCTTCAGGAATATCTGGCTCCGCGAACTCTAAGCTGTCAAACTAGCTTCATACAATACCCGGCTCCGCCGGGTATTTTTTTGCGGTAAATTACTGGAACTGACTATGATTGGCGAATTCGCCGCGCTGGCTGCGGCGCTTTGTTGGGCAGTGTCTGCCCGCTTATTCCGGGCACTGGGCAGTGCTTTTTCACCACTGGCGCTAAACTTCTGGAAAGGACTGCTGTCTGCCGGATTACTCCTGGCTGTGTCAGTGTTGTTGCCTCCTGTAGAAGCTCCGGGGGCAGTTTGGGGCTGGCTGTTGCTAAGTGGCGTTATTGGTATTGGCCTGGGCGATACTTTTTTCTTTCAGGCGCTTAATAAAATCGGTGACGCTCAGTCTATTCTGATTGCTGAAACACTGGCACCGGTATTAACCGCCTTACTGGCCATGGCATGGATTGGTGAATGGTTAAGCTGGCAGCAGTGGCTGGCCGTGGCGCTGGTGATCATCTCGGTGGACGTGATTGTAAAAATTCACAAGCGCGCGGCGTTAACCTTATTTTCGCCAACCGGTTATGTTTATGCTGCACTGGCAGCGCTTTGCCAGGCCGCCGGCGCTGTTATCAGCCGTGATGTGCTGACTTCCTTTGAGATTGATGCCTTTAACGCCAGCCTTATCCGGCTGCTGGGCGGCCTGCTGATTATTTGTTTGCTGATGGTATTTACCAGACAGCGCTGGTTGCCTACAACCCCTGATAAGGGCAAAACCTGGCGACTGTTTACGCTTGCTGTGTTAATCGGCACCTTTATGGCGCTGACCTTACAAATGCTGGCTTTTTGTTATACCAAAGCCGCCGTTGCACAAACACTGCTGGCAGCCAGCGTGCTACTTTCCCTGGGTATTGGCTGGTTGCTGGGTGACAGAGTAAACCGTAACGTCGCGGTCTGGTCTGCTCTGGCGGTTGCCGGGATTGCCATGTTGGTTTGGCTGGAGTAAGTTACTCTTATTACTGTTAGGCCAGAGTGCATCATGTTTGACGTTATCAATGTTATCCCGTTTATCTTTGCCTGCCTGCTATTAAACATTCTGCCCGGGCCGGATTCGTTATACATCATCGCCCGCAGTGCTACTCAGGGCGCCCGCGCCGGAGTGGTGGCTTTACTGGGGATCATGGCGGGTGTCAGCGTACATATTGTGGCAGCAGCGCTGGGACTCAGTGCTTTGCTGGCGACTTCCGCCTGGGCATTTACGGTTATTAAGGTAGCCGGGTGTGCTTATCTGTTATATCTCGGCTTTTCTATGCTAATGGCAAAACGGCCACAGCAGGGCCGCACCGAGACAGAGGGAGAGCTACAGGCAGAACAAAACGTGGAGTTACCCCGCACTGCCAGTTTGCAGCGAATATTTGCCGGCGGCTTTTTAACGAACGTGTTAAACCCCAAGGTTGCGCTTTTCTTTCTGGCTTTCGTACCGCAGTTTATTCCGGCCGAAGTCGCTGATAAAACCACAATGTTCCTGGCCCTTGGCGGCATATTTACGTTAACCGGAACGTCCTGGTGTTTGCTGTTAGTTATCGGTACGGTGTGGTTGCGTAAACGCTTGTCGGGTGTTGGCCGCTTAAGCTTCTGGTTAAATAAGGCAGCTGGTGGTCTGTTTGTGTACTTTGCCGTGAAACTGGGACTGGCCAGTGCCTGATAGCGCTGGTTAATTGTATAGTTTTGGTTGATCAAAAATGTCGCCGGCGCTATGCTTTGGCTAAATAATGTACAATCAATATAACTAAATTATAACGTTTGATGGTTACTGCAGTTCGCTAGCGATTGGGTGTAACGTTATATAAGCCGGACGCTTATGACGCCATTCAAACGCAACCTTTCCAAGCTTCTGTTTATAGCGCTGGTGCTGGCTCTGGGCACAATCATTTCAGGCGTTATTTATTATTTTAAAATGGATAGCAACGAGGATACCCTCAACACCTTGCTATTTCGCGAACTCAAGCAGATAGAGGGCACGCTACACCGCAGTTTCGACAAGGTGAAAGTCACGTCTCAGTATATCCTTGCCGATGATAATGACCAGCAACAGTGTGATGTTAACCAGGATGTGTTGAAAACCGCCATCGAAAAGCTCTCTGTTTCAGACGATCTGGCCGCCATTCGGGTGGAAGAAAAGGTCACGGTTTCCTCACCGCCGTCATCCTCCTATGCGCTGTCGTTTGAGCCATTCGACCAGGTAAATTTTATTAGTTATAAAGCCTGTGAAGCCCCGGATACTAAGAGCGCTTATTTTAAACTTCATTTGTCGGGTAAAGTCAGTGATTCTCTGGGCCAGCGGGTTGCCCGCTTTCAGACAGTCGCTCTGGTTGATGAGCATGGCAAGGTGCTGTCTGTGGTGAATCATGCATCGCAGTTAAGTGATGAAACCGAGCTGCTGATCAAGCGCCTTACCAATCTACATCCACCCGCACCGTCAGCTACAGCCGAGGCTGCCCCGCTCAATACTGTGATTGAGGGAACAAATTTTATCGATACTCAGGTGAGCGATATCGATTTCAGAGTGTACGTGCACCCGGTAATGGAAACCGCCTTAACAGTAGCAGGGCAGGAGCTGTATCTGGTTGGGGTGATAGAAAAAAGCGCCATCAACCAACAAAAACTGAAGCTGTCTCCCACGCTGCTCATGTGGCTGATTTTAGGCTTGCTGTTTTTAATTGCCATTACTCCACTGATTAAA
>JAYZXK010000563.1:0-3566 GCA_036141415.1 Pseudomonadota bacterium | reverse complement strand
TATTACTGCTAGTTTCCGGGCTTATTTCAATCAGTGTGACTGCCAGTGAAACACTGGTAGCACTGGAGAGTTATCCCGAGCCAGGTGCGTCGCACCCGATGCCTGAATTTAAAGTGGATGCCAGTTGGCCTGATTTACCCGATACCTGGATAATCGGTCAGGTGCCGGGGCTGGCGGTGGATAAGGCTGATAATCTGTGGTTACTGCACCGCCCCAACTCGCTGAGTCCGTTGGATCTGGCACTGGAACAAACGCCACCCACGGGCGTTTGTTGTGAAGCCGCTCCTCATGTAGTGCAAATCTCCCCCACCGGACAAGTGAAAAACAGCTGGGGTGGCGAGTCTATCGCGCCGGAAATCGACGGTGTTAACCAATGGCCGCAAACCGTACACGGTTTATTCGTAGACGATAATAATACGGTTTGGCTGGGTGGCAACGGCAAGGGCGATCACGTGGTACTTAATTTTACGGCGGAGGGTAAATTTATTCGCCAGTTTGGTACACGCAACAGCACAGAAGGTAACCAGAGCAAACAATCTCTGGGCAACCCGGCGGATATCTATCACGATACCCATACCAATGAAGTTGTCATCGCCGACGGCTATATTAATAAGCGTATTATTGGTTTTAACACCAGCGATAATGCGTTTTCGCAATACTGGGGCGCCGATGCTTCCATCCCCGGTGGCGGTACCCGCTCGGGCGATTTTGATGTATCACAGGCCACCGCGGGGGCTGATAACATCAACACCGATGCACCTAACTTTGGCGATATAGTGCACTGCGTAACAAAGTCAGATAACGGCCTGATTTACGTGTGCGACCGGCGCAATAATCGCCTGCAGGTGTTTAAAAACGATGCCAGCGGCAAGGCTGTTTTCGTGCAGGATTTAGTGATCGCAGGTGACACCATGGGCCTTGGCACTGCCACCGATGTGGCGTTTTCCCCAGACAACAAGTACATGTATGTGGCCGATATGATGAACGGCCGAATCTGGGTACTCTGGCACGACACCTATGAAGTACTCGGCAGTTTTGGCCGCCCCGGCCGTTACCCCGGTCAGTTTACCTGGTTACACAGCGTGGTGGCAGATAGCAAAGGGAATCTTTACACCTCAGAAGTCTCGACCGGCAGACGGGTACAAAAACTGGTGCTTATGCCATAAACCATTCAACGCAGAGGCGGGGCCGAATTACGGCTCTGTCTTCGCGTCCTTATGGGTTCTCCACTCAGATACAAAGAAACACTCTCCTACTTCCCACAATCAGCTATCCCAGGTTTATGGTATGGTGGTATTTTCGTTTTCACCTATCCATCAGGGATCACACAATGAAGTTTCCATGGGCCATTCATTTGCTCGCCTGTATCGCTCTCTTAGCCGCCAGTGTTTCGCATGCCGAGCAACTCCGGGCCAGAGACTTAAACGTCAAGCCCGGAGTGTTACCCACTGGTAAGCTCAACGCCATTACAGACGTAGCCGGTGTCAGAGTAGGTCACGTAACCTTGCATCAGGGCAAAGCGCAGCACACGGGCGTGACTGCAATCATTCCGGCCAGTGGCAATTTACGCCAGAACAAAGTGCCTGCGGCGGTATTTGTGGGCAACGGTTACGGCAAAATGGCCGGTATCAGCCAGATACAGGAACTCGGTGAAATCGAAACACCCATTGTGCTCACCAATACCTTAAACGTGGCCGAGGGCATAGCGGGTGTGGTGGAATGGACGCTGCAACAGCCCGGCAACGAGCAGGTGCGCTCGGTGAATGCCGTGGTGGGTGAAACTAACGATGGCTACCTTAATGATATCCGAGCAAGGTTCGTTACCTCACAACGGGTTATTCAGGCCATTGAAAGTGCTGATAGTGGCATTGTTGCAGAAGGCAATGTCGGCGCAGGCGCTGGTACCCGCGCATTTGGTTTTAAAGGCGGTATCGGAACCAGCAGTCGTAAACTGCCCGCAAGCCTCGGCGGCTATACCCTTGGTGTGCTGGTACAAAGTAACTTTGGCGGTATTTTGCAAATCGATGGTCAGCCGATAGGTGAAAAGCTGGGCCAGTATTACCTGTCAGATGCGCTCAACAATGATAGCTCAGCAGACGGTTCGATTATGATAGTGGTTGCCACTGATGCGCCGCTGTCAGACCGTAACCTCTACCGCCTTGCCAAGCGCGCTATGGGCGGCGTAGCCAGAACCGGCGCCAGTCTGACTAACGGCTCCGGCGATTACGTTATCGCGTTCAGTACCGCCGAGGCCCTGCGCCGCAGCGAAAAAGACAGTTCTCACCTTGGTCCATCTTTGTCGAACAATGAAGTATCGCCGTTGTTTCAGGCAGTGATAGAAGCCACCGAAGAGGCTATTTATAACAGCTTACTGATGGCCGAGGATGTGGACGGACACCGCGGTAAAGCACAGGCTTTACCTATCGATAAAGTAAAAGTCTTGCTAAATCAGTAACCCGTCACAGACTTAAAACACCTCACTTCATGTGCACTTTACCGCCTATCATCTTGTAGGCGGGCACGCCCCGAATGAGGGTATCCCGGGCAAACTCCTGACCACAGCCAGGACAGTGGCAAGGTTTTGTGGTGTGATCTTCAACGATCCGTTCCTTAAAGCATTTTACCAGTGCGCCTTTGCCTCCCTTTCGATACTTAAAAATCGGCGTCTTGCATTGTAAGCAGGATATCAGGACGGTTTTTACCGGCCCTTTTTTATTCGGTTTAGCCATGAAGTTGTGAAGTGGTTAACAAGCAGGTCAGGGTAACAAAGATTTCCCAGGAGATCCCGGGAAGCATTTTTTTTTAGGTAACAACCTGGCTACCGGTAAATGTTTGTTTGGATGAGTAAACCTGTTTAGGAGATCCCGGATAGTTTCTGCGAAACTTCCGGGATGACGGCAAAGGGAATCCCGGAAGATTTCCTACGATATCTCCGGGATGAATGAGCGAGTTAAAGGACTTTTGGCTGAGCCAGACTTTTCAGGGGATCCCGGATGATTTCTTACGAAATCTCCGGGATGAATGAGCGACTGCGTCGCTCATTCATTTAGC
Source organism: Pseudomonadota bacterium (assembly GCA_036141415.1). GTDB lineage: Bacteria > Pseudomonadota > Gammaproteobacteria > Enterobacterales > Alteromonadaceae > Alteromonas. The sequence goes on along the minus strand of JAYZXK010000563.1, from coordinate 515 downwards.
AACAGTGATGCGACCGTTTACTGTGGAGACTCTAACCCGGCTGTTACCACTGCCTTCGGTGAAGTCTATCCACTGGCCCGGGCCATACTTGGCCTTGCTGACTTTACTACCGTTGATTTCATTGCGAATACTGCCACCTGCGTGGGCTTCCAGTTCAAAGCGAGCTGACACATCACCATTGAAGTTCAATTTAATGCTACCGCCCACGGTATCAACTTCTACATCAGCATTATCTGCCAGACTCATCGATACCCGCGCATCACCGTTTACCGAGGTCATTTCCAGATCGTCCACCTCAACCAGTTCCAGAGATGAATCACCATTCACAGTTTCCACACTCACTTCCCGGCTTTTACTTTTCAGGTCAATTTTACCGTTAACACTTACGACCTCGAGTGACTCTGTGCTGCCGTGTTCCACTTCGATATCGCCATTAACCGCTTCAACGGTCAGCATGCCGGTAATCCCTTTGAGCTCTATGTCGCCATTAACAGATTCAACATTAACCTTACCGC
>JAYZXK010000562.1:0-19610 GCA_036141415.1 Pseudomonadota bacterium | reverse complement strand
CAAATCGTCGAAGTCTAACAGCAGGATCACCGGCACTCGTTTACCTTCCAGACGCTTTATGCCATTAACCAGGCTATCAGATACTACCGCCTGATTATCCAGCACTTTGAGCTTATCCAACCGCGGCTCAATAAGACGCAGTTGCGCCAGTTGATGGTGGTACGCAATGCGCCCGGAAATCTCCGCCTTGGCTTGCAGCCGTTGACCATTTTGCTCTGCCAGTACGGTGACTTTCACGTTCACTTCATCTTCCAGTGGGTCAAGCTCAACAAAGGGGTCAGAGAAAGTAAACACCACATCATCAAAGGTGCGCTGCTGGGGAAACACGGCAGTCACCATAGTATTTAACTGGCTTTCCGAAAAGGTCATGGTGAAAGCATGCGCGGCAGGCATACCCACCAGCAAAGTAAACAGGCAAATCCAGAATCGGCAAAGATATTTCATGGAGCAACATCAGTTGATTATTATCTGCCTAAGGCTACCAGAATTTTGCAATGCAGGCACGATTCATAGCTTAAGGGGGCGATAGTAAGGTGAGCTTTTGTTATTGAATAATTGCCGCTGAGCAATGTTAAACTTAAACCAGTCTGGTTTTTAATGAGAGTTGCAGTGGCCATTTATTTGTTTCCGGTACTGGCATTGTTGATAAGCGTGTTTGCTTATCTTTTTCCTGCTTTATTGGTTGGTTTAAAGGTGCTAATTGTGCCTTTACTCGTAATGGTGATGCTGGCTATGGGGCTCACACTGCAGTGGCGGGACTTCGCCAGGGTTTGGCAATACCGCCGTATCGTCGCGGCTGGCGTGGCCATTCAGTTTATCATAATGCCGTTTGCGGCCTGGCTGATTGCTTTGCTACTCGGGCTGTCAGAGGCATTAATGACCGGCATGATGCTGGTCGGCGCTACCGCCGGCGGTACCGCATCGAACGTGATGGCTTATTTAGCCAAAGGCAACGTAGCGCTATCGGTTAGTATGACCATGATATCGACCCTGGTGGCCGTAATCCTGCTGCCTTTACTCACCTGGTTATATTTAGGCCAAAGCATCGAGGTACCTGCCTTGTCGATGCTGGGTATGCTGGTTAAAGTCATTTTGCTGCCGGTGGCTGCTGGCATGCTGCTAAACCACTTTTTTAAACATAAGCTGGCCGGGATTGCGCCAGCCTGCTCGGTGTTCTCCATGGCAGCCATTCTGCTCATCATCGCCATTGTAGTAGCGCTTAATAGTGACAACCTTAACACCGTGGCCTGGCAGGTAGTGAGCGCCGTTATCCTGCATAACCTTATTGGCCTTGGCTGTGGCTACGGGCTGTCCCGTAAACTGGGTTACGACTCGGTAATTGCCAGAACGGTAGCGATAGAAGTAGGTATGCAGAACTCCGGATTGAGCGTCGCCCTGGCGTTAAAGTACTTTTCCGCAGCGAGCGCCCTGCCCGGCGCAATATTCAGTATCTGGCACAACCTTTCAGGCGCGCTGTTTGCCAGTTTCTGGGCCAAACGCAGCAGCCCCGGAGAGGGCCAGAATCAGGATAAACAACCCGGATAGCGGCATGCCACTTTTTATATCAATAATTTTCATCGTAAGGACAAAATTAAAGCGGGCTTGTTTTCACCCAAGTTATTTGCATTAATCAATAGCACACTTATTATGTGCGCCATCGATAATTAGGGATAAAACCAGTGGAAGAAACATTAGCGCTAGTAAAAAAATTTCTCTCGAAAGACCTGTTTACGCTGTTTGATATTACTTTCACCAGCGGCGATTTAATCGCTATTCCACTGATTTATGTGATAGGTATCTGGCTGTTTAAAAAGCTCGCTCACATTGCCACTTACCGCTTACGCTCATCCGGTGCCAGTGCCGACACTATTCACTTATTTAAACGGCTGTTCTACATCGTCGCCGGAGCGATTCTAATCGTTACCACGCTGGATGTGATGAACGTGCCGCTTACCGCGTTTGCGTTTTTGTCTGGTGCGGTGGCCATTGGTGTGGGCTTTGGTGCGCAGAACATCATAAATAACTTTATCTCCGGCTGGATTTTAATGTGGGAGCGGCCAATCCGCATTGGCGACTTTCTGGAAGTAGATGGTGCCCGTGGCAGCGTTGAAACCATTAATACCCGGTCAACCCGTATTCGCCGGATCGATGGTGTGCACATGCTGATCCCCAACAGCAAGTTACTCGAAAACACCGTGGTGAACTGGACGCTCATTGACAACCTGACACGCACATCAGTGCGGGTTGGGGTGGCTTATGGCTCCGATTGCAAACTGGTTGCGCGCCTGATTGAACAGGCCACCCAGCAACAGGAAGACATTCTGACCGAGCCAAAACCGGTAGTTATTTTTGATGATTTTGGTGACAACGCCCTGATGTTTGAAACCTTCTTTTGGGTGAATGCCACCAAAGAACGTGACCTGCGGGTGATCCGCAGTCAGGTACGTTTCACCATAGATGAGCTCTTTGCTGAGCATGACATAGTGATAGCCTTTCCGCAGCGTGACGTTCATCTTGATGGCACTCTGCAACTGGTTAAACCTTCCAGGAATTCGTAATGGCAAAATTAAACGATGCTTTTTTATGGGCTTATGATATTAATCCATCAGGTGAAACCGAATCGCTTGATGCAAACCAACTGACTTCACCGTTTCCGGAACAGGGCTACCGTTGGGTGCATATGCAATCCGATGCCCCTGAAGCTGAAGCCATGCTACAAGCACTGGGTTTATCTGAAGAGGTCAGAGACAGTCTGATGGCTCAGCAAACCCGGCCGCGGGTGATCCCGGTGAACCGTGGTGCACTGGTATTTTTACGCGGCATTAATGTGAACCCAGGCGCAGATCCGGAAGACATGGTATCCCTGCGCCTGTGGATTTCTGGCTCCCTGATTGTCACCTTGCGTCGCCAGGACCGTAAATTAATGAGTGTGCAGGATACCCGAACCAGCCTCGAGCAGGGCGACGTACCCGCAACCACTACTGAACTGCTGATTGCGCTGTTAACCCGCATTGCCGATCGCATTCACGATAAAGTGGAAGATATTGATGAATCTCTCGGCGATTATGAGGCCCAGGAATCACTCAACAAACACGATCGTAACCAACTGGCTATGTTACGCCGGCAAACCGCCAGCATTCGCCGTCACCTCGCGCCACAGCGCGACGCGCTGGAAACCCTGGTGCGCGTACCGGGTTTAATTCCCGACACCATGGCATTTGATCTTCGCGACCAGTCAGACCGTATGACTCGTTCGATTGAGGACCTGGATCTTGCCCGTGAGCGCGCCATTGTGTTGCAGGATGAACTGCGCAACCAGATAGCCGACAAGCAAAACATCCGCATGTATGTGCTATCTATGATAACTGCCATCTTTTTACCCTTATCCTTCCTGACCGGAGTATTTGGTATGAACGTGGCCGGTTTGCCAGGCACCGAAACGCCAAATGCATTTACCCTGCTGATGTCATCAATGGGCGTGCTGGCGGTGTTAATGCTAATCGCCATGCTCTGGAAAAAGTGGCTGTAAGATAAAGGAAATTTATGCCCCGACCAGATCATCTATTGCACTAAAGATTGAACTGGTTAACTGGCATGATTCAGTTCCTCGCCTACAATTAACAAAAATTTCGGAGTTTTTGCTATGTATTCATGGGTGTCCGAGGGGCATAAAATATTTCGTGGCGTTTTAGTCGCCCAGTTGGTAGCAGCCATCATTATCGGTTTGATCACCGGGGAACTATTTATTGCCTTCTGGTTAGGTATCCCCATCATCGCGCTGCCGCTGTTCCTCAGTTTTAACAAGCCAGAAGCCGAGATAAGCGCGCATGCAATGGGTATTGGTACCCAGCTAATGACCGCACTGCACATTCACCAGTCGTTTGGGCTGACCGAAGTACACTTTGAAATTTTCGCGTTACTGGCGGTATTAGCGGTCTTTCGTAACTGGAAAGTGATAGCTTCAGCAGTTGCTGTTGTCGCGGTTCATCACATTGGTTTTTTCCTACTCCAGGTAAACGAAGTGGCGGTGTATGTGTTTGAGGAAGGCCACGTCACCTTTATCATATTGGTGCTGCATGCATTATTTGCATTAGTAGAAGGCGGCATCCTGATGTATATGACCAAACGCAGCCATGATGAGGGCGTTGGTGGCGCAGAGCTGGACGCAGTAATCAACAAAATTCTGGCCGATGGACAACAGCTTAACTTGCGTGTGGAGGTCGATAAGTCGATCCCCATGCTAAAGCGCTTCGACGAACTGCTCGCCTCACTCCGTCAACTGGTCCACGATGCTTCGTCGCTGGCTAATGATGTGGCCAGCGCCAGTGAGTTTATGCAGTCATCCACCAAAGAATTAAACGAACACGTGCAGCAAAGCAGCACGGAAATTGGCGCCATCTCGGTTGCTTCAGAGGAAATTGCAGTCACGCTGCAAGACTCCTCGGAACGCACTACCGCAGCCAACGACATTACCAAAGATGCACGCCACACTACCGGTGAATCCCGTGCTGCGGTGGAAAGCGCTACCGCCACTATCAATTCGCTGCGCGACCGGCTGAATAACGCTGCCAGAACAAATCAGGAACTTAACGAGCGTTGTGCCAACATTTCTGATGCTATGCGCTCTATTACGGCGGTGGCAGAACAAACCAACCTGCTGGCCCTGAATGCAGCGATTGAGTCGGCCCGTGCCGGCGAGCATGGCCGCGGTTTTGCGGTTGTTGCCGATGAAGTGCGCACGCTCGCTATACGGTCCAAAGAAAGCGCCGATGAAATCACCACCATTACCGAGCAACTGGTATCGAGTACTGCCTCATCGGTTACACAGATGAATCAATGTATTGAATTGGTTGATGAAGCGGTTAACACCTCTGACAATGCCGCCAGCTTTATGAACAGCATTGAAGAAAAAATCCAGGCCGCCAGCGACAACATGATGGAAGTCGCCACTTCGGCGGTTGAGCAGGAATCGGCTTCAAGCTCAATTGCCCAGAGTACGGCAACTATTCATGAACTGGCAAACCTGGAGGCGAGGACTGCCGAGGCACTCGAAGCCAAGTCAGTGCAGCTGGCCGAGATGTGTCAGCGTATGCTGCAAACCGTTAAACGCTTTGTGGTGTAATGAGCCAACGCACTATCGTTCTGCTCGTTGTGGTATGGGCGCTCGGCATTCTGAGCCTGCTCGGCTTTGCCAGCATTAATCAGATAAAACCCTTCGATCCATCCATGTTACTGGCCCAGGCGGCCAGTAACCCGCAATTTGATAACGACTTTGCTGAAGCATTAGGCCAGGCTGGCGTAACGCCGGGTACGCTGGTGCATATGGTTTCCAGCGGCAATTGTTATTGCGATAAACTCACCGAACCACATCGGCAGGAGCTATCCGGTGAATTGGCAAATGAAGGTTATCAGCTACAACGGCTGTCGTTAGCCGAACACCCTGCACTGACAAAATTTGTCGATCATTACCCGGCCCTGGCCGTAGTCGATAACGCCGGACAGCTGCGCTACCTTGGGCCCTATGCGGTGGGTTACGGCTGCTTTACCGGCACAAACCTGGTGAGCCAGATTAAACAAGCCGCCACCTCAGCCGAATACTACGGCGCTAGCATTAACAGCGATGTAAAAGGCTGCTTCTGCGCCGTATAAGCCGTGTATCAGTGACTCTGTTCGTCACCGTGTAACCCTTTGATATGCGCCACCACACTGCGCCCTAAAGCACTCTGGTTGTAACCACCTTCCAGCATACTCACTATTCGTCCGTGGCATACGTCATCGGCTACATTACGAAGTTGCTTGCTCACCCAGTGGTAGTCATCTTCGCGCAGGCGCAACTGCCCCATGGCATCCTCAGCGTGGGCGTCAAATCCGGCGCTGATTAAAATGAGCTCCGGCATAAAATTACGCAACGCATCAAACCAGTAATTTACTTTTTCACGGAACTCTTCACCGGTTGCGCCAGCTTTCAGTGGCGCACTGAGTATATTGCTGGCCGATACCGGATGACCAGAGTGCGGGTAAAACGGGTGCTGAAACGAGGAACACATTAAAATTTGTCTGTCCCCGGCAATGATATTTTCAGTGCCGTTACCGTGGTGCACATCAAAATCGATAATGGCCACGCGCGACAGTTCGTAATGCTTAAGGGCATAGCGAGCCGCCACAGCAATATTGTTAAACAGGCAAAAGCCCATAGCATTGTCGTATTCTGCGTGATGACCCGGCGGTCGCACGGCACAAAATGCCTGACGATCTTCCTCTTCCATAACCCAGTCTACTGCATCGCAGCCGGCACCAGCGGCATATAAAGCGGCACTTAAGGTAATCGGTGTCATGCCGGTATCCTGCTCCAACCAGATTACGCCGGTGCGCGGCGAGCGCTGGAAGATACTATCAACGTAGTAAGGGTCGTGAGCCAGCGCTAAATTTTCCCGTTTCACCTGCTTAGCATCACCGTGCTGGCAAATCATTTCGAGGCCGGAAGACAACAGCTGGTCGTCGATGGCGTACAGGCGGTCGGGGTTTTCCGGGTGCTCAGAAGACACATCGTGATGCACGCAATCTCTACCGCGATAAATTTTAATGGTCATTTTCTGTCTCCTGCTCCGCCCCTTCCGCTGCTTCGGGCTCCTGCAGCGGCAATTCCAACTCCACCTCACTGGGGTCGCCACTAAACAGGCGCTTGAATCCGTGATGTTCGAAAATGGCAATCATGGGTTTATTATCGGCCCGGCAAAACGCCAGCATCTTGTTGATTTTTCGTTTACGGGCAATATCGATAAGCTTGATCAGCAAGCGGCTGCCCATCCCTTTACCCTGCTGCGTTTCGCGGGTAACAAAGGCCGCCTCGCAAGAGTTATCGTGCTCGTTATAATAAAAACGCCCCACCGCATGGATGGTGATCCGCGAGCCTTCCTGACGCACAATACACAAGGCCGCGTCGGAGTTCTGATCGACGCTGACCAGGTTACAGGACTTCTCCCGCGACATTTGTTTGGGGTCGTAGTTATAGCGTAAGCGCAGGGTTTCTTTGGTATGCGAATAGAAAAACTCCTGCAAGCGCCGTTCATCGGCCGGATTTAGCGGCCGCAGGTAAAAGGTCTCGCCCTGAATAACCATCTTTTGCAGCTGGATTGCGCCCAGCTCCGGAATATCCGTGGGGTATTTTTGCTGAAAATGCGGTACCCAGTAATGTTTGCGCACCTCAGCGAGCAGATGGGCGCGAAACTTGGGATGGGCCACGCGGATCAGTTCCAGCGCCCGCTCTCGAATACTTTTGCCGCGCAGCGAGGCAATACCATATTCGGTAACAATGTAATGCACATTGCCTCGTGATGTGGTTACCCCTGCGCCTTCGGCAATACACGGAACAATGCGCGACACGGTTTCATTCTGCGCCGTGGAGGGCATTGCAATAATGGGTTTGCCGCCTTTACTCATCGACGCGCCCGACACAAAATCCACCTGGCCACCAATGCCACTGTAAAAGTCATAGCCCAGCGAGTCGGCCACCACCTGCCCGGTTAAATCCACCTCCAGCGCACTGTTAATGGAAATCATATTGTCGTTTTTAGCAATATTGGTGGGTTTGTTCACATAGCTGCTGGGATAAAATTCGATGTGCGGATTATTGTGGACAAACTTATACAGGCGCTCACTGCCCATACAAAAACTGGTCACGATTTTGCCGGGGTGAAAGGTTTTCTTGCGGTTGGTAATAGCGCCTGATGCAATGATATCCATAATGCTGTCTGACAGCATTTCACTGTGAATCCCCAAATCCTTATGGCGCTGCAGGTACTTTAATGTGGCGCTGGGGATCTTCCCCACCCCAAACTGCAGGGTGGCGCCGTCTTCTACCAGCATAGCTACGTACTGGCCAATCCGCTCAGTCACGCTGTCGATAGCGGGTGCCTCAATGGCTTGCAAGGGTTCATCGGCTTCGATACAGGCGGTAAATTCGCTGATGTGAATAAAAGAGTGGCCAGCAGTACGCGGCATTTGCGGATTTATCTGGGCAATGGCAATGGTGGCGTTACGTACTGCCGACATGGAGATGTCTACCGACACGCCTAGCGAACAATAGCCAAACTCATCCGGCGGACTTACTGTCACCAGCGCAGCATCCAGCGGTAAGGTACCGTCGCTGAACAGGCTCGACATTTCCGATAAAAACACCGGCGTATAATCGGCCCGGCCTTCATCCACTGCGCGGCGAATTTCATCGCCCTGAATAAAAAAAGTATTTACCTTAAACAGCTGCCGGTATTCTTCTTTTGCCCAGCGCGTATCGCCAAGGGCCAGCATGTGCACCAGTTCAATATCACTGAACCCTTTACTGTGCTTAATTAAATCATCAATGAGTGCATAGGGCACTCCGGCATTCCCACCAACAAATACCCGGCTACCTGACTTGATCAGATGCGACCAGTCCGGTCGCGGCGGCAGAGCAACGGTCATAGTTCCAACTCCCAATCTCAACTCACTTCATAATGCCACAGTTGCCTGTAGTTGGTAGAATCAAACCGCGGTTATTTGATCTGGTTGGACTTTGCGGGCTGAATTTCATGCTGATGCTACCTGGCGCCAGAAGTAAAGAAACCCCGCTCGGAGCGGGGTTTCTATAGTAGCAAGCTGTAAGTTTAGCTTTCTTTGCTGTCTTCCTCGTGTGAATGACGTTTAGCGCCAAACCACTTAACCACCATCACGTAGAACATGGGCACGAAGAAAATAGCCAGGAAGGTTGCGGCAAACATACCGCCCATCACGGCGATACCAATAGCGTTCTGACTTTCAGAACCGGCACCGGTAGCGATTGCCAACGGCGTGACACCCAGAATAAATGCCATTGAAGTCATCAGGATTGGCCGGAAACGCTGCTCTGCCGCTGTGATAACCGCTTCAAATATAGGTGTTCCGTTGTCGTAGAGTTCTTTGGCGAATTCCACAATCAGGATAGCATTCTTGGAAGCGAGCCCCACGGTAGTCAGGAAGGCAACCTGTAAATACACGTCATTCGGCAAGCCAAAGATATAGGCAGCCACAACCGAACCGAAGATACCTAAAGGCACCACCAGTAATACGGCAAAGGGTACAACCCAACTTTCATAAAGCGCTGCCAGACACAGGAACACCACGATAATAGACAGCGCATAAAGCATCGGTGCTTGTGAACCTGCCGCCTGCTCTTCATAAGACATGCCGGACCATTCCAGGCCAAAGCCCGGCGGTAACTGACCTACTAAGCGCTCGGCTTCGGCCATGGCTTCACCGGTAGAAATGCCTTCAGCCGGACTACCCTGAATGTTCACTGAAGAAATACCATTGAATCGCTCAAGCTTTGGTGAACCGTAGTTCCATTCAACAGTAGAGAACGCGCTGAACGCCACCATGTCGCCTTCGTTATTGCGCACAAACCACTTGTCCAGATCTTCCGGATCCATCCGGTACGGTGCATCAGCCTGCATGTAAACCCGCTTAATCCGGCCTCTGTCGATAAAGTCGTTTACGTATGCAGAACCCCAGGCAATGCTCAGTGTATTATTGATATCGCTTAGTGACAGCCCTAATGCAGACGCTTTCTCATTGTCGATATTGACCTTAAATTCGGGCACATCGCTCAGGCCATTAGGACGCACACCCACCAGCTTCGGATTCTGTGCGGCCATGCCAAGGAATTGATTACGCGCATTCATTAATGCCTCGTGACCATTACCGGCACGGTCAACTAACTGGAAGTCAAAACCAGTTGCGTTACCCAGCTCACGAATAGGCGGCGGTAAAATGGGGAAGACGCTGGCATCCTGAATTTGAGATAAGGCACCAAAGGCCTGACCGATAATCGAGAACGCACTCTGTGATTCGTCACGTTTTTCCCAGTCAACCAGGTGCACAAAGCCCATACCTGAGTTCTGTGCCGCGCCGGCAAAACTGAAGCCAACAATGGTAAAGATATCTTTAACTGCTTCACTTTTTTGCTCAAGGAAGAAATCTTCGACCTTTTTCACTGATTCCAGCGTACGACCAGCAGTAGCACCGGCCGGCGCGTTAACCAGCACCATAATGTTGCCCTGATCCTCATCCGGCAGGAACGCGCCCGGCAGCTGGGTGAAAATAGCGCCCATGCCGGCAACCAGCAGACCATAAACCAACAGCGACCGTTTTACGCGATGCGCAATACCGGTAGAAATCTTGCCGTAGTTGTCGCGGCCTTTGTTAAATACCCGGTTGAACCAGCCAAAAAAGCCTTTGTCTTTTTTGTTCTCAACGTCTTCTCTGCGCAGCAGGGCCACACACAGGGTTGGCGAGAGGATAATCGCTACCAGTACCGAGAAGGTCATCGCCGATACAATGGTGATAGAGAACTGGCGATAAATAGAACCGGCCGAGCCGCTAAAGAACGCCATGGGAACAAATACGGTAGACAGCACTACCGCTATCCCCACCAGTGCGCTGGAAATTTGCGTCATGGATTTCTTGGTAGCTTCTTTGGCATCGAGGCCTTCTTCTTCCATCAGGCGCTCGACGTTTTCAACCACTACGATGGCATCATCCACCAACAGACCGATAGCCAGTACCATGGCAAACATGGTCAGTACGTTGATACTAAAACCAAAGGCATACAGTACGGCGAAGGTACCCAGCAGTACTACCGGTACGGCAATAGTGGGAACCAGCGTTGCACGCCAGTTTTGCAGGAATAACAGCATCACGAAGAATACCAGCACCACCGCTTCGACCAGGGTTTTTACCACCGAGGTAATCGACAGCTTGATAAATGGTGAGGAGTCTACCGGATATACAATTTCAACGCTGTCAGGCAGATTAACCGCCAGTTCTTCCACCCGCTTTTTAACCGCTTCAATGGTATCCAGCGCGTTGGCACCACTGGCCAGACTGACCGCCATACCCGAAGCAGGACGGCGCTTGTAACGGGCAATATAGCTGTAGTTCTCAGAACCCAGCTCCACCTTAGCTACGTCTCTTAAACGTACCTGAGAGCCATCGGTATTAACTCTGAGTACGATATTCTCGAAGTCTTCAGCGGTTTTTAACAACGACTGTGCGGTGATGGTAGCGTTGATTTGCTGGCCCTCAACCGCTGGCATACCGCCGAGCTGGCCTGCTGAGATATCAGTATTCTGGGTTTGTACTGCCGCCCGCACATCTACCGGCGTCAGGTTATAGCTGTACAACTTGTCGGGATCCAGCCAGATACGCATGGAGCGCTGCGCACCAAACACCCGCAGGTTACCCACCCCATTTACCCGGGCAATCTGATCCTGAAACTGCGACACCAGCATATCACTCAGGTCAAACTGAGAGAGGCTGCCGTCTTTGGAATAAAAGCCAACGACCACCGCAAAGGCATCATTGGACTTGTTTACGGTTACGCCCTGCTGTTGCACCTGGGTTGGCAGCAACGACATGGACGACTGCAACTTGTTCTGCGTTTGTACCTGCGCAATATCGGGGTCGGTTCCGGGCTCGAAGGTCAGGGTAATCGACATCCGTGCATTTTCACTACTTGAAATGAAATAGCGTAAGTTGTCGATACCGGTCAGACTCTGTTCGATGACCTGGGTTACCGTATTTTCGATGGTTTCGGCCGAAGCCCCGGGATAAGCGGCGCTGATCGTCACCGACGGCGGCGCAACCTTGGGGTACTGCTCAATGGGAAGCCCGCTAATTGACAGAATACCCGCCATCATAACGATGATAGCAAGTACCCAGGCAAACACCGGGCGGTCTATAAAAAAACGTGCCATATAAGATGATTTCCTGAATTAGTTAACGCGCGTTAGCCCTGAGGCTGCCATGGCTTGGTATTGACCTGAGCACCCGGTTTTACCTTCTGGTAACCGGCAACAATCACTTTATCGCCAGCTGCGACACCACTGGTTACGATGTACTGATCGCCGTAACTACCGGCAATGGTAATGGTGCGCGCTTCAACTTTATTCTCAGCATTAACAACCATCACTGAAAGCGAGGTGTCAGGCTGGCGCGTAGCGGCACGCTGAGGCACCAGTATCTCCTGGGTATTGGAGATATTCACCCGGGCTTTCGTAAACATACCTGGCATTAACAGTGAGTCAGGGTTAGGGAACTCGGCACGCAGAGCAACTGCACCGGTGGTTTCATCAACAGTCACTTCTGAAAATTTCAGTTCGCCGATGTGCTCATAACTTTCGCCGGTCATGTCATCTAGCACTAAAGTCACTGGCAACGTGCCACTTTCCTGCATGGCGCGACGCAGTTTTAGAACACCTTTACCGGATTGCTGCATATCCACATAAATGGGGTCTAACTGGGTAATAGTTGCCAGTTGCTGCGTCTGGTTAGAGGTCACCAATGCACCCACTGTCATGTAAGAGCGACTGATCTGGCCGCTGATCGGTGCATAAACCTTAGTAAAATCGAGGTCTACCTGAGCGAGCTCTACCGCCGCTTTCGCCACGCTGATTTGCGCATCGGCCTGCTCGGCCTGGGCAATGGCATCGTCATACTCCTGCTGACTTACTGCGTTTTTGTCCAACAGTCCTTTATAGCGTTCTGCCCGGGCTTCCAGCGTTTTACGATTGGCTTCGGCGCTTTTAACGTCGGCCTTAGCGCTGGCTAACTGAGCGGCGTAGCGTGAATCATCAATCTGATACAACTGCTGGCCTTTTTCCACAAACGCGCCTTCTTCAAACAAGCGTTCGGTGATAACACCTTCTACCTGTGGACGCACCTGCGACTGCCGCAGCGGGCTTACGCGACCCGGTAAAGTAACGGTATTTTCAACGGGCTGCAGGGCAACCTCGAGAACAGAAACAGTAGGAGGCGGCTGCTGGCCACCACCAGCGGCTTGAGGAGCAGGTTCCTGTGAACAACCTGATATTGCAATAATCGATATTGCTGCTATTACCAATTTTTTGATCATAAATACTTTTACTTTAATGGTTCCTGAGGACTACTTGACAGGAATACTGGACAAAAGGCTCTTTAAGTTATAGTTTAAAATACATTCATGTATGTATGTTGTCAATCAGTCCAAAAAGTCAGAATATGCGACGAACGAAAGAAGAAGCCGAACAAACCAGAAATGCCATTCTGGAAGCTGCAGTAGACGTCTTTACCGAAAAAGGCGTAGCGCGGGCAACGTTAGAACAAATTGCTAAAGCAGCAAATGTTACCCGGGGCGCCGTTTACTGGCATTTCAAAAACAAAACTGACATCTTTATGGCCCTTCACGATGAGCTTCATCGCCCGTTTATACAAGACTTAGTAGACGGGCTGGAGAATACCGACGATGACCCGCTCGAAAGTCTCAAAAGCTACTGCATTGAGATGGTCACCCGTTTGGAAGATGACCTGTATCTACGCCGTGTGCTTTCACTTTTTTTACTGAAATGTGACTACACCGGCAGTCTGCAGGTATGCCAGGAACGAACCATTGACGCCCGTCGGGAAAAGAGTGAAGTCCTGTCAAAATTTTTCGAAAAAGCACAGTCCCGAGGCACCTTATCGGCTGACCTGGATCCTAAGACACTAACTCTGGCACTCAGTTGTTTCATACGCGGTATTGCCATGGAATATCTGGAAAACCCCGACAGCTTTTCTATACGTGAGGAAGCCCCGAAACTGTTCAATGTTTTTTTCAGAAAGTGGAATTAACCGGCTTAGCGGGTTTTAGATAATGCAGTTAGAGGTTGGTAATTGAGTCAGGCAAAAAACGCCCGGATCTGTTGTGCATCAGCCGCAAAATCTGCTTGGCCGGCAAGCTCAATCGCCATATCCAGTTCAGTGACATACTCCACACGGATATTATAGGGCTCGTAGAGTTTTTTGATTTGCCTTACGGAGGTGGCCGCCGTCCGTGACTTTTCGGTAACAATATAAACCTGCACGAGCCCGGCGGCTATTGCTCTGCCGATACGCTCAGTGAGCGCGCGCTCTGCTTCCGGCACTAACAGGCTTTCACCATCAAGCACAACAATGTCGGCCCAGCGTAGCATGCCACTTTTATACACCGTGCCAGCATAGGTCAGGCCGAAGTTTTCCACACACTCGGTGTTCCATGGACCCTTGGCATTCACCAACACAATGTCATTTACCATGGTTAAGGCAAAATCACCGTGCTGTTTAATGTACCTGATATCCATATTGTCACTCCGTAAGCGAACCTCCTTCCAGTTTAGCAAAAACATGCCTGCCGCGACACAGGGTTGTCGCGAACAGGTAAGGAATGATTAGGCGGCAATGATATGTGAAAGTGCCGCAAAGGAAGGCTGGAATTGAATATCCAGTGGGATCCGCAAGATGCGGGCGATGTCGCTCACGCTGATTACACCACGAATTTCATGGGCCACCTTATCAATCACGAGGCAATGCATCGCACCATTCTCGCGCAAGGCGTTCACTACGTCAGACACGCTCGACAGTTTAAGCTCGTTGTAGTCGAATGCCTGCAATAGGGATTTAGGTTGCATCATATCCACCACCAGCAGCTCTGACCGGGGTATTCCCAGTTGCACTACCCGCTGCAGAATTTTTTGCTCGGTGATGTCTGCCAGGGTAACAATACCAACAAACTGTTGCCGCTGATCGAGTACCAGTTTCATTTTAACGTGAGACTGACGCATCAGTTTTTCCAGCTCTACGGCTTTTACGTTGCCATCAATCACCAGCGGTTGGTGATCATGAAAATCGGTAAAAATACTCAGCGCGGAAGATGCTAACTCAACATGCTCATAGATATCCGGATGAGCGAGCGTATCAATAGATTCGGTTTTGCACAGAGTTAAATTATGCATGGATTTATCCTCTTTAAATTAATTTCTATGCGCCTGAATGCACCATTGCACGACGCAGATATCGGTGAAATTAACTTACTGAGGGAGGCGCTCTGATACCGTGGTGGGAGCGATAGGCGTGCTTGTTTCGACTCTGATAAGTGAATGCAGAATGGAACAGATGAACTTCAGAAGTCGAAGCGGACTGTGGCAGGTAGCCATCAAAATCGGTGTCGCTCTCATCACTGATTTCAATGCTATCGGGGGCATTAGAATCAACGACAAGGTCGTGTAAATCAACACGCTGAACTCCGACGCTGTGATCATCATGCAGCACAGTGCTAACGGCGGGACAGCCCACCATTGCTACCATTACCACTAACAATCTTAACCAGTTCATCTGAGTACCACGAGTTAAGGGATATACACTAATAGACTTACAATGGTTCGTATTAGTTCCAAAGGAAAGTCAGTTACCGACCAACTGATGCTATTTTACGCCGAACTGCCAGGCTGGCGGCAAAATGCGGTAGCGCAGAACACGCCTTTGCTACCGCCCAGAGTGCTGAGGATGTGAAGAAAAAGCACTCTGCGAAAAGCTACTTAGCCTGGGCTTCGGTGGTCAGACGCAGCGTAATTTCATCGCCTACGTAAGGCACGTACTGGTCGATACCGAAATCAGAACGCTTAATAACCGTTTCGGCGTCAAAGCCAATGGCCTGCTTCTTCGACATCGGGTGCTCGCCCATGCCGTTCAGAGTCGCGTCCATAGTGACTGTTTTGGTTGTGCCCTTGATAGTCAGATCGCCGGTAACCGCAAATTTGTTATCGCCTTTTGGCACAACTTTGGTGCTTACAAAAGTCGCTTTAGGATACGTCGCCGCATCAAACCATTCTTCACCAAGAAACTCTTCAGTCAGCTTGTCTACAAAAGTATCAACCGTTTCGATGCTTACAGAAATAGCGATGTCACTTTGAGCCGGCTGTTCGGCATCGTAAGTAATGGTGCCTTCAGCACCCGCAAATACTGCGGTAGGCGTTGAAAATCCAAAGTGGCTCCATGAAGCCACTGCAAAAGTGTGGGTCGGATCCACTGAGTAGCTGGTTGGTGCTGCAAAGGCTGATACGCTGAAAAGCGCGCTAAGTAGAACGGCTGAAAGTCGTTTATTCATCACAGATTCCTTTTGTTGTCTGAAAGAGTAATTGAATTGCGGTTATTCTTACGCGTATAAAGGAATTTAGCTCTATCTATTAATTAAACGATTCATTCTGATTTATAGAATAAGTACAGCAACCAAACCGCCAAAAACCATCCTAAGCCCGGTTTGATACCTTGCGTAGGCGCACGGGGTTTTCATTTACGCATGATTCGGTAAACTACATAGCGAATCTACTTCTCCTGGATCAGCAGACAGGACATAACTGAGCTGGCATTACCATTAACTTTATTATTGGAGCCATTGCTATGTCTGCAGAACAGCGTATCTGGATAAAATCGCCGTTATTTGTTTTTGCCCCTGACCAGTCGCAACCGGTCACAGGTCTGGTAATCAATAAGGGTAAAATCGAAACCCTGCTATTTAATCACGACGCCCCTGAATCGCCCTGCGATGAGGTTTTCGATGCGTCCGGCCTGGTGATTTTGCCAGGACTGATTAACACCCATCATCATTTTTACCAGACCCTCACCCGTGCCTGGGCACCGGTAGTGAATGAGCCTTTGTTCCCGTGGCTAAAAACATTATATCCGGTATGGGCGCGACTCACGCCGGATGCCTTGCACCTGGCCACCCAGGTCGCGATGGCAGAATTGCTGTTATCCGGCTGTACCACCGCCGCCGATCACCATTACTTGTTCCCCCAGGGGCTGGATAACGCCATCGATGTTCAGGTTGATGTAGTCAGGCAGCTTGGCATGCGCGCCATGCTAACCCGCGGCTCAATGAGCCTTGGTGAAAAAGACGGCGGCTTACCTCCGCAGCACACCGTACAAACCGGCGAAGCCATCATTCGCGATAGCGAACGCCTTATTGGCCAGTACCACGAGCGCGGTACCGGCGCGCAAATTCAGATTGCCCTTGCGCCCTGCTCGCCGTTTTCCGTCACCCGGGAAATCATGCAGGAAAGCGCACAGTTGGCTATGCGTGAAGATGTACGCCTGCACACTCACCTGGCCGAAACGCTGGATGAAGAAGACTTCTGCTTGCAAACCTTTGGCATGCGTACCGTGGACTATCTGGAAAGTGTGGGCTGGTTGAACAACCGCACCTGGCTGGCCCATGGAATTCACTTTAATGCAGAAGAAATTGCCCGGCTGGGCGCTGCCGGTACCGGTATTTGTCATTGTCCGGTGTCGAATATGCGTCTGGCTTCCGGGATCTGTCCTACACTTGACCTTATTGAAGCCGGTGCACCGATTGGCTTAGGCGTTGATGGCTCGGCGTCTAATGACGCATCCAACATGATGTATGAAGCCCGTCAGGCGCTGTATCTGCAGCGCTTAAAGTACGGCGCAGAAAAAATCACGCCGGAAGTGGTATTACGCTGGGCTACCGAAGGCTCAGCCAGCGTGCTGGGGCGCACAGATATTGGCGCCATTGCCGAGGGCATGCAGGCCGACCTGGCCATGTTCAGCCTGGATGACATCCGCTTCAGTGGCTCCCATGATCCGCTCGCTGCATTGATCCTGTGTGGCGCAGAAAAAGCCGAGCACGTTATGGTAGGGGGCCAGTGGCGGGTTAGTCATGGCCAGATAAACGGCCTCGACCTGCCTGCTCTGTTAGCGCGCCACCGGACTGCCGCCAGCAAACTTATCGCCGGGTAATCAGCCTGCCCCAGACTCTGTGGCGGCCACCACCGCCACCTGCTACTTAGGCATCAATCGGGCAGTACTTTGGTAGTAATAAGGCCGGTAATTCACTCCTCAAAGCCTTTAAACGAGTGAAAATTGTTTGTTAAACAGTCTTTACTGAATTGGCAAACAAAGTACATTATTTGAGCAATCAGAGCCGCCATTTTTCACTTTTCGGCAGGCCAAATCACCTGGCTGTTTGTTACAAAAATCACATTTTTTTAACTGTGGTCAGAACGACCAGAGGCAGGATTTACCCGGTAACGGTATACCGTTACCGGGTAACATAACTCAGTGAAGTTTTAATTTAGGGGTAACCAGGTTACTGACTTTGCGCATCAGCAGCATTAAAAGGCCCTTGAACCAGCCATGCACCGCAAACAAATGCATATTATACAGCGACACATACACCATCTTAGCCAGTCGCCCTTCAATAAACATGGTGCTGTTGCTGAGTTTGCCCATCAGACTACCTACCGTGGAGTATTTACTGAGGTGCACCAGCGAGCCGTAATCGGTGTAGGTATAGGCCTGCATGGGTTTATGCATAAACAGGTTTTGCAGATTTTTGGCCAGCAAACTGGCCATCTGGTGTGCTGACTGCGCCCGTGGTGGTACCCAGCTACCGTCCTTCTGCAGCACTCCGCAACAATCGCCGATAGCAAAAATCTTATTATCTACAGTACTTTGCAGAGCAGGCGTTACCAGGATCTGATTAGCTTTGTTAAGCTCGAACAGATTTAAATCGGTCAGAAATTCAGGCGCCTTAACCCCTGCTGACCACACCATTAAATCGGCTTCAATCAGCACGTCTTCGGCGGTGACAAACCCTTCTTTATCCACTCTTTGTACCCGCGTATTCTCGCGTACCTCAATACCTAGCTTGGTAAGTGCACGGCGTGCAGAACCGGCAATCCGTTCGGGTAATGCAGGCAATATCCGCGGCCCCGCCTCGAGTATTGACACCTGCAGTTTGTCGGCCGACATTTCAGGCATACCATAGGCTCTGGCCAGGTTACTCACGTGGTGTAACTGAGCCGCCAGTTCAGTGCCGGTTGCCCCGGCCCCCACAATCGCAACATGGATCTTTTGCTTGGTAATACCTTCCTGATTGATCTTCAGTAACTGATTTAGCAGCGCACGGTGAAAGCGCTCGGCCTGAATCAGTGAGTCCAGACAATAACAGTGCTCACTCACGCCAGGGGTACCGAAATCATTGGTTATGCTACCGATAGCCATAACCAGATAATCATACTCCACAGTACGCTCCGGGAGGATTTCCAGGCCGTCTTCGTCGTATAACGGGTCGAGGTAGATACTTTGGTTGTCACGGTCGATATAGCTCATATTGCCGAGCTGAAACTGGTAATGGTGCTGGGCGGCGTGCATACGGTAGTCAACGCCGTCTGAGGCTTTATTAATGACCCCGGCAGCCACTTCATGAAGCAGGGGTTTCCAGACATGCGTGCGGCTACGGTCAACCAGTATTATCTCGGCCAGCTTGCGCTTACCCAGTGTTTTACTTAGCCGGGTAACCAGCTCAAGACCACCGGCACCACCGCCTACAACTACGATTTTTTTCATAACAGACCTACTTATTAAATGTGAATTGGTCTGCACAATGCACTGATGTGCACAGATCAATCGACACTCTGGGTCTTATCAACCACTAGCAGCTTACGCCTTTTACCGGTGAGGTAAAGTCACACTGTGCCAGTGTAAAAGTATTTTATGTTAACAAAAACGCTAAAAAACACTCTCTGAACTGCCACTTTGCGCTGGCTTTTAGTAGCACTTCAAAGCAGTGCCAAAACCGCCCCTCCAAACCAGCACTTTGGTAGTAGGACTTTCGGAGAATTTCCGCAGAGGACTAAAGTTGAATTCAAAAGGCTCCATTGAGGAGTACTCAAAATCCGGCCGCTCAACAATACTCAATGCAAAAGAGCAACGGCAAAGAATCGTTGTCAATTAACGTGAGTGAC
>JAYZXK010000561.1:0-4862 GCA_036141415.1 Pseudomonadota bacterium | reverse complement strand
TCGTTTGTGTTGTGGCTGGCGCTGCGCTTTGCCCTGGGGGCCGGTGTGTCCGGGTTGTATATGATAATTGAGAGTTGGCTTAATGAACGCGCTGATGCCACCAATCGTGGTACGATTTTGTCGTTTTACTCAATGCTCAACCTGTTGATGATAACCCTGGCTCAACAGTTGCTCCTGTTGGCGGATGCCAGTTATCCGTTACTCTTTAGCATCGCCGCAATCTTTGTTGCGTTGTCGATAATTCCCGTATCGCTAACGCTGTCGCTGGCGCCTGCGAAGGTCAATAGCGTAAGAGTGAGTTTTAAGAAAGTCTGGCAGCATTCGCATATCGCCATGATTGGAGCTGTGATCCTGGGCCTTGTGACGGGGGCTTTTTGGTCGCTGGGGCCGGTGTTTGCCGCCGAAAGCCACTTCAGTAATGCGCAACTGGCCCTGTTTATGTCGGCTACCGTTCTCGGTGGCGCCTGTTTTCAAATCCCGGTAGGGCGTTTTTCAGACCGCTACGACCGGCGCATTATTTTAATTTACAACGCGCTGGCTGGCGGTTTGATATCACTGGCTATAGTGCTGGCGTCATACTGGTCGGGCTTTGCTGGCTGGCCGGCAGCAATACTGGCGTTTTTCTGGGGTGGTACCTGTATGACCTCCTATGCGATTTGTCTGGCTCACGTGAATGACAATGCCACGGCGAAGGATTTTCTGCCCATCGGCAGTGGCATGCTGATTACTTATGGCATCAGTTCTGCCATCGGTGGGCCGTTAGCCGCTTTTCTGATGGGGGTTATGGGCGCCAAAGGACTGTATGCCTACATGACATTCTTTTTATTGTTGTTTGCTGTTATCGTGATTATTCGCCGTCGTAGTCACGTGTTACCTGATACCAGTGACTCGCATCCTACTTTTCAGCCGTCGGCGGGTATTACCACGCCTGCGGCATTTGAGATTGATCCGCGCACCGAACATTTACCAGAGCATAATACACCTGATGCCAGTCCGTAAGGTTGAAATCAGCTTTAGCCCTGGCTAATTGGGAGCGGTTTTCTGTTAGCCAGCGCGTTTGTGGCTGGCTGCCAGTAATAACCAAAATGCATGATGCCGAAGCTCTTCGGTGCCGCCCATTGCCGACATCGTCATATAGCTCCATGGGTAGCAGACCCTATATTTGTCTGCCTGAAACGCGGCAATACCCTTACCAGGAACCGTACATAGGGTTGGGGAGCAGAAAAAGCTGCTTGCCTAAATCGGGTAAAAGCTGATTTATATTGGCTTCTTCCTGGGTAACACCGGCAAAATCCTCGATGTTATCGCCAACCTGCATCAGAATTTGCTGGGGTTCAGACCAGTTGTCTGCACCTGAGCCTTGCGGCGTAAAGCAGGTAGCTGAGCCGCGGCGGATCTGTTCCCGACGCCAGTCCTTATCATTGACAAAATCTACCCCGTTGACTGCTTGTTTATCGTCTGCCGTACGCCCGGTTAAACAGGTATTGGCTGCGGTTACCGGCACGCCCACAGCAATCAGATTGCGCCAGGTATGTACATCCTGCGCGCGGTCTCGGTTTGTGATTAAGGCTATTTTGCCACCGGCAGCATAGACCTGTTGCATAAAAGCTTTGGCACCGGGGACCAGTCCTGCCTCTTCGCGAGCCACCCAGGCAGCCCAGCTCTGTGGCGTGTAGCCACGGCCGGATTGTTCAGCTTCAATCTGGTAAGGGGAGTTATCCAGAATCGTTTCATCCACATCCATAACAACCACCCAATCAGCCGATGGCGACTGCGGTATCGCCTGAGTTGCCTGCTGATACACTGACTCAGTGAGGGCCTGGTATTCCTTGCTGGTCGTTTGCCAGCGTACGGCTGAAGACAGCCGTACAGGCTCTGCAATTAAGTTTACCGACACCGCACAGTGATCGCTTATCATTGCCTCGGGTTGCATGTCGGCATAAGCATGGAATCTGGCTTCTGTGATTGCCGACGCAGGATTTATTCCGCCTATTAAAATGTGGTCGATAGGTGCCGGATAACGCGGGTGACAACCCAGTAAATCGCGGGTGGCAATGGTGAGGTTGCGCTTGTCACGGGTTAACAGGCGAGTAAGGCGATTATAGGGCGCTGAAATTCGATGATTGAAATCGCCCAGTACGGCATAGGGCTGCCCGGATTGCTCTTGCTCAGCTATCCATTTATCCAGCACTGGTGCTTGTTGCGCATAGGTTTGGCAGGCCGAAGAATCTTGCCTGGTATAATCATCGGTGAAACAGCCGCTTTTCATGTGCACGTTTAAGATAACCATGTCACCAAAGGGCGATTCAACAGTAAGTGCCAGCCCGTAACGCAGCCCCGGGTTATCCAGTGCCAGCGCTTTAAGCTGTTGCGTATCTTTTATTTGCACTGTGTTTCTTACAGCGAAAGCGACTTTTTGTTGTGTCGAGGTCAGGCCGTTTTCGCGGCATTCGTAGGTCTGGCTGTCAGGGCGTTCAGACATCACCAGTTGCCATTGCTGAGGTGAGAAAATCTGCGCGAGTGCCTCAATGGATGCTACTTCCTGCAGCGCGATGATATCTGCGTCGAGGTTTTCAGCATACGCTTTCATAGCCTGAATAGACTCGCTGTTTCTCGGCTTACAGCCGAAATCAGCCGGGTAACTAAGGTGTTCTGCATTCCACGAGGCGAGCTTAATGTGCCTGTTTGTAGCTGGTTCTTCGCTTTGAATTATTGCGGGGGCAGGGATAGTTTGCCCCACCGGGTGAGGCGTAGAGCAGGCATTAACCGCCAAAACACTGAATAACAGCATCGATTTTTTTAACAAAAGCATGGGGCACAGTCCTGATGAATTGTGCTTTAAAAAGACGGCTCATTGTCTTAGGTTAACAAACCCTGAGCCGAGGCGGCGGCTTAATACCACCTCCTTGTATTTCAAGAGCTAGTTTACCTGACTTTTTAAGCCACGTTGGATCAACAGAGCGTCGGTTGCAGGCAGCTTGCCCGAAACGCCTGGTAAGACGTCATGGTAGAACGGGTATCACCGGTTTCCATCATGTCTTTACGATATCGCTACAATTATGGCTTTTGTTATGGGTTTTCTGGGCATTGTATTTCCTGTTTTCTGTCGTGTTGTTTGTTAATCTTCTGCGCGTGCATGAGCAGTAATCTTTTTTCGTTTATTTTTACCGTTTAACGTCGCTTAACAGCGAAATGCTGCTCTTTCCCTTCATTAATTTGTTTTATATCGGCGCAGTATTCTGAAACCGGACGGATCAATAAACGGGGAATACCAATGGGGTCACCGCTTTCCAGACAAAATCCATAATCACCATCACTTATACGCCTGAGTGACTTGTCGATTTTCACCAGCAGTTGACGCTCCCGGTCTAACATTCGTAATGCCAGGCGCGACTCCTCTTCATATTGCGCGCGGTCGACCTCGTCATTCAACTCCGGCGGATTACCAAGCTCTGTTTTAACTTCTTCGATGTGTTCCATCGTCTGTTGTTTAAGGTCTAGCAGCATCGCTTTAAAAAAAGCCAACTGCTCGTCGTTCATATAATCTTCTTGCGTTGCATTTAACAACTGCGCTTTAGTTAGTGAACAACTCATTGAATACTCCTTTGTGCCTGCTTCATCCAAACCAACACATTCTGGTAGTGAGATTCGCCGTATAAACGAATAAACTGTCGGGTGGCTTCACTTTCTCTGTTGGTCAACGACGTGATCCTTGTTTCTATGAACGTTTTATTCAGTGGAATTCCACATTCTATGGTGATGCAGTGTTTCCATTGTTCATAAGTATTGGGAATAACGGGCGTTGTCATTATCCGTACCTCGGTTATCTGTTGAATAAGAGTCTTTGGCCTACGGTGTCGGTGGTAAGCAGATTATTTCCGTCGAACACTAACTGACCATTTACCCAGGTTGATGCAATTCGCGCTGAAAAAGTGTGGCCATCAAAAGGTGTCCAACCGCACTTATACCGGCTATTTTGATGGGTAGCAGGCGTTTGTTGCTGTGGATCCACCAAAACCAGGTCAGCAAAATAGCCTTCCCGTAAAAAGCCCCGATCCACTATCCCATAACGTTTGGCTGGATTATGGGCCACTTTCTCAACCACCTTGGGCAGTGATATTGTGCCGCGACTGACGTGGTCCATCAGTGTCAACAATGCATGTTGAACCAATGGTAATCCGGCGGGGGCAGCAGGATATTCGTTTTGTTTTTCCTGCCAGGTATGAGGAGCATGATCCGTAGCAATAATATCGATAACATCCTGGTTTACAGCACTTATTAATGCGTCTCGATCAGCCGGGTACTTGATTGCCGGGTTGCACTTTATCAGGTTGCCCAGGCTATTGTAGTCCTCATTGCTGAACCACAGGTGATGAACGCAGGCTTCTGCTGTAATGTGCTTATTCTCAACCGGCCCCTGTTCAAATAGCGCGAGTTCCCTGGCCGTTGTGATATGTAAAACATGTAGCTGACTGCTAAATTGTTTAGCCAGTGCTACGGCGTAAGAAGAAGAAGCGAAGCAGGCCTCACTGTCTCGTAATACCGGGTGGTCTTGTATGGTCAGTGCGTGTTTTATTTTTCCGAGACGCTGCGTATTGTGGCTGATAACCGCGCCGCTTTCACAATGAGTTACAATCAGGCAGGGCGCTTCTCTGAAAATCGCTTCCAGGGCACTGGGATCTTCTAGTAGCAGATTGCCGGTAGAAGCGCCCATAAATACCTTAACCCCGCAGTGACGAGTCGGATCGAGCAGTTTGATTTGCTCCAGGTTATTCTCGGTGGCGCCAAGATAAAACGCATAGTTAGCCGCAGAGTTGATACGGGCTAGTTCGTACTTTGCTTCCAGTGCTTCGATTGTGGTG
>JAYZXK010000560.1:0-2825 GCA_036141415.1 Pseudomonadota bacterium | reverse complement strand
AATTCCTTCATTTGAGAAATTTCTACGCCATCGGTGATCCAGTAAAGCATTCCATTCTGAAAGCCGGCATTGGTCAGCAGCGTTTCAGCCAGACGTAACCCCTGTACCGGATCGCTGCCGGCAACTGGCATAATTTCTGGGCTCAAACCCGGTAACAGCGCATTGAGCGTGTTGGCATCCTCGGTAAGCGGGCTGATCACAAAAGCATCCCCGGCATAAGCCACCAGGCCCATATCGCCTTCGTCAATCAGGTTAACCAGATCGATGGCTTTATATTTAGCACGGGACAGGCGGTCGGGCGCTATATCGGTGGCACGCATGGAAAGTGACATATCCAGCACCAGCACGTGGCCGGTTTTAACCTGATAAACCGGCTGCGGGATGCGCTCCCAGGTTGGCCCTGCCAGGGCAATAACGCCTAACAGCCAGGCAAGCGCCAGAAACGGTACGAACAGCGAAGTAACAGATTGTTGTTTGCCGGTAATTAAATGCTGGTATAAGTGACTGGCAATCACGCCCTGCCAGCCAGTGGCTTTAGCACGCCAACGTTTAACAAGCCACACCGCTATTAGCAGGGGAATGAGCGCATAGAACCATTCCGGACGTAAAAAATGAAAATCAGCAGGTAATAACATCATTCGGCTGACATCCTCATTGCAAAGAGTCGGCGCCAGAGCAGACTAAACAGCAAGCCAATTAACGGTAGTATGCTTAAAGTCAGTGCCAGCGCCAGCGGGTAGTAATATAGTGCTGTGAGTGGACGCATTTTGCGTTCATCACCGGCGATAGGTTGCAATTGGTCGAGCATGGCGTAAATTTGTTCCAGCTCTGCAGCATCCCGGGCCCGGAAGTACTGACCACCGGTTGCTTTGGCGATATCGGTCAGCATGCTTTCATCCAGTTCCTGTGAAGGATTGACCTGACGACTGCCGAAAAAGCTGTTCACCGTCATAACATCTGCACCCACACCAATGGTATACACCGTAACACCGGCATCCACCGCCAGTTCTTTGGCCTGTTCCGGCGAGATATTACCAGCGGTATTTTGTCCGTCGGTGAGCAAGATCAGTACACGATTGGAGTCGGTTTTAAGCTCAAAACGCTTTACCCCTAAACCAATAGCATCGCCGATGGCGGTTTGTTCACCCACCAGGCCGATAACGGCCTCATCGAGTAGGGTGGCAACGGTTTCTCTATCGTAAGTCAGGGGGGCCTGCAAATAAGCGGTATCCGCAAACAGTATAAGGCCAAGGCGATCGCCGACGCGACGCTTAATAAAATCATGCAATACTGATTTGATCATGGTCAGGCGGTTTACCTGGCGCCCATTAACCAGCATGTCTTCAATTTTCATACTGCCGGACAGGTCTACCGCAAGCATCATCTCCCGGCCTTCGCTGGGAATACTCACCGGCTCACCAAGCCATTGAGGACGTGCAGCCGCTAATACCAGGCATATCCAGATAACGGCTGCTAACAAGTGTAGCCACACCGTTGAGCCTTTTGAGGACTGCGTTTCTGGTAAGTTGTTCAACAGCGTTGGCACGCGTAAGGCCACTTCTGCACTCTGGGTTCTGCGGCTGAGTAGCCGGATTATCCACGGTAAAGGTAAAATACAAAGCATCCACCACCAGGCAAACTCAAACATTGTGGTTTACCTCCGCTGTGCTCAAAGATTCCGGCGCATGCTTTAACCTGGCGTGTTCCAGCCAGAGGCTCACAGCCTGATGCATTTCAGTTAGTTGTTCACTATCCGGCGCAGCCGGCTGATAAGGGCTCTGGCACAGGGCTTCCAGCCCTGGCTTTGCTGTAGCCTGATGCTTGTCGGCCAGGCAGTTCAAAAGTAAATGTTGCCAGGCGCTACCGTAGGCTGCAGCGGAATATCCGGCATCAAAATAATGCAGGGTGACCCGCTTGAGTAATTGATTGGCTTTTGCCGGGTAGTGGGCATCTACACTCAAATTTTTGTGTAACGCGATGGCCTCACGGCGGGCCCGGTTAAATCTGATGTGGCGGATTATCATATAAACCAAGCCACATAACAGCGCCACTACGAGCAGTGCAGCAACCCACCATCCCCAGGCGAGTGGCCACCAGTCTACGCCTTGCGGTGTATGAATATCTTTTAACTGAGCTAACGGGTCCACTGTGACAACCTCCGTAAGCGTTCAAACTGTTCGGTAAGCGGCAGGCCGGCATCAATAAAACTCAAAGAGGTTTTACATTGCTTAAGATGCGACTCAACTGCCTGCCAGCGAGCCTGCTGACTGGATGAATAATGACGGGCCAGATTGCTGTCGCCTAGCAGCCAGGTTTGTTGTTGTGCGCCGTTGGTAACATTCACCGGCTGTAAGCGATGCGTTACCGGTAGTTCCCGCTCCAGCGGATCGGTAATAGCCAGTGCACTCACTTCGCAATGACGGCTGATTTGCATTAAATGCTGTAGAGCACGCTCTTCCAATTGCAAAAAGTCGCTGATTACGTATACCAGACTCCCCGGTTTAGCCAGGCGACGCAAACGGGCCAGGGCGCTTTCCATGTTGGTGTCGGGCAGAGCCGATTGCTGACTGCGGGCATCATTCTGACAACGCATCAGTTCATGGCAGATAGAAAGCACGGCACGTTTACGACTAAGCGGTTTGCACTCGGTGTGCATGTAGTCGGAATACACCAGCGCGCCCACTTTGTCGCCGCGCTGGGCAGCGGCCCAGCTGATTAACGCGGTTAAATGGGCAGCCTGTACCGATTTCAACAGCAACTGGGTGCCAAACTGCATGGAGGAAGACATATCGCACAAAATAAACACCGGGCGCTCGCGCTCTTCA
>JAYZXK010000559.1:0-2971 GCA_036141415.1 Pseudomonadota bacterium | reverse complement strand
TCACCGCACGGCAGTAACATTACTAACCGCAGAGTCTGGGCAACAGAATGCTGCAAAACCAAAAAATGGGCCCCCTTACAGGGCCAGCAGGGTAGCCAAAACCCTGTCAGCTATTCTGCAATGTAGCGCAGAATAGGCCGACAGAGCAAATATCAGGCGGGTTTATCGTTAGCCGAGGCGACGTTTAACGTAACTGCCGGGCGCATCTTCTACAACCGGATAAGACTTATGTTTGCCCGGTTTGGGTGAAGTCACTTGTTTATCATTGTGAGACTGCAGCCAGTTGTGCCAGTCCGGCCACCAGGAGCCTTCATGCTGAGTGGCGCCGTCGAACCAGGCGGCAGCGTCTGGGGGCAGGTCTTGGTTGATCCAGTGTGGATACTTGCCTTTGGCGGGTGGGTTAATTACCCCTGCCAGGTGCCCGGAACCGGCCAGTACAAAGCGGGTATCTCCGCCCACCAGTTGGGTGCCTTTGTAGGCGGCTTGCCAGAGCACAATGTGATCGGCAATGGTGGCCAAAAAGTAAACCGGTACGTCGATATTGCCCAGATCGATAGGCACACCGTCAATCACCATACCACCCGGTTCCCGCAGTTTGTTTTCCCAATACATGGTACGCACATACTGTTTAAAGCAGGCGGCAGTGATATTGGTGGCATCACTGTTCCAGAACAGAATATCGAAGGCCGCGGGATCCTCGCCTTTTAAATAATTATTGATAAAGTACGACCAGAACAGGTTGTTCTCGCGCAACAGGCTAAAACTAAGCCCCAGTATGCGGCCATCATACACGCCTTTAATGTCAGCGTTCTGCTCCATGGCATTGAGGCTTTCTTCGGTCAGGTAATTGCCAATTTCACCTGGCTCACTGAAGTCGGTCAGGGTAGTAAGCAGAGTAAGTGACTGAATCCGTTCATCGCCCTGGGCGCGCAGGTAAGCTGCAGTGACGGCAGACAGGGTGCCGCCTACGCAAAAGCCGGTCATGTTAACCTTGGGCTGTTTGGTAATCTCGCATACGACATCGAGTGCGGCCAGCGGACCGTGCTTCATGTAGCTGACAAAGTCATGATCGGCCAGGGATTTGTCTGGGTTGACCCAGGAAATCATAAACACACTGAAACCACTTTCGAGTAACCCTTTCACCGCTGATTTCTTTTCATCAAGGTCAAGGATGTAATATTTGTTGATAAACGGCGGTACAAACAAAACTGGCGGGGCGTAGGTTTTGGCTTTTTTGGGGGTGTAATGAATAAGCTGGATCAGTTCGTTCTGATACACCACTTTACCGTCGGTGGTAGCGAGGTTTTCACCCAGCTCGAAGGCCGACATATCGGTTTGCGTGATCTTAAACGCCTCAAGCGGGCTTTGCTCCAGGTCGCGCATGAAATTCTCAATGCCTTTGAGCATGCTCTGCCCTTTGGATTTGAGGATTTCTTCACACACATCCGGATTTGAGAACAGGTAATTGGTTGGAGCGACCGAGTTAATATACTGACGAGTGTAAAACTTTACCTGTTCAGCAGATTTAGGGTCGGCAAAGGTCATGGAATCCATCATGCCCTGCAGCATCTTGGAGTTGATCAGATAGGCTTGCTTTAAATAATTAAAAACCGGGTTGTCATTCCAGTCGGTATGACTGAAACGTTTATCCCCACGTGACTCACTAACTACTGCTTCGGCCTTCTCGCCAAACATCGCTTTGCTTGCCTGCTGCCAGAGCTCGGTTTGCTGGCGCATGAACTCCATTTGGTTTTCTACCAGTTTGGAGGTATCCACTTCTACCTTATCGGCCAGTTTTGTGGTCAGTAGCTGTTGCAAGTGTTGCGGGTCGAACATATTTGCTGCGTCGTTCGAATCAGCCTGACGGGTAAGAATTTGCTGTACCATGCTATTAAACTGCTCAGCATACTGGTTTAGCGTGTCCAGAATTTCCTGCTTATCCTGTTGCTCCACAAGTGCTCCTTGAAGTTGTTATTTTTTGCCTGAGGCGGTGCTGGTGGCAATGCCTTCCATCATTTTCTGGTAGAAAGAAAAGGCCTGTTGACTGCCATCAAGGTAGGGTTTCAGAAGGGTCATCATTGTTTCCTGGTTACCGTTTTTTAATTGTTCGGTAAACATGGCAATGGTGGCTTCATGGATTTTGGTCATATCCGGCCAGCCTAAGAGTTCGCGAGCTTCTGACGGTGACAGATCGATATCGACGGTAATTTTCATGGTAAACTCCTTACTTTAGCCAGTATCATGGCTTTCCCAGAGGCTGATTGACTTACAGAGTAAAAAGCGAACAATCACTTGTCTAGTCTGATGAGCCTAAAGTTGCATACAGGTAATTGATACAGCGCAAACAAAACCGCTGTGTCCCTTGCCCGGACTGAATGCCAGCAACCGGTCGTACCCGCAAAGTATTTACAGGAAGCGTTGTGACATCAAAAAAAGCCGAGCCTACTTCTCATCCTAACCGAAAACGCCGACTCTGGCGGTTTTTCTGGAAGTTATCTTTAATTCTGCTGGTGCTGTTCGGTGCCTATATTATTTATCTTGATGCCCAGATTAAACACCACTTTTCAGGCAATAAATGGCAGGTGCCAGCACAAATCTATGCCCGTCCATTGCAACTGCAAAAGGGCGAGGAGATTACTCGCAAAGAGGTGCTGGACGAGCTAAAACTGCTGGGTTACCGACGGGTTAATCAAATTCAGGGCAGTGGCGAATACAGTGTTGGCCAGGCTGCTATTAGCATTTACCGCCGGGCGTTCCATTTTCCTGATGGGTTTCAGCCGTTGCGGCAGTTAACTATCCGCTGGAATGGTGCGCGCATCGCTTCTATTACTGATTTACAAACTGACCAGTCTCTACCACAGGTCAGGCTGGAGTCCTGGCTGGTAACCCGACTCGCCAGTGGCAGTCAGGAAGACCGCATGCTGGTGACGCTGGAAGATGTACCGCCATTGCTGGTTAAAGCACTAACACT
>JAYZXK010000558.1:0-10724 GCA_036141415.1 Pseudomonadota bacterium | reverse complement strand
ATTTCCAGTGCCTGTTCACCCGTGTCCGGCTGAGAAACCAGCAGATCGTCAATGTTTACACCGAGCTTTTCAGCATATACCGGATCCAACGCATGCTCGGCATCCACGAATGCGCAGGTTTTACCTTTTTTCTGTGCTTCTGCGATAACCTGCAGAGTCAGGGTTGTTTTACCTGATGACTCAGGACCGTAGATCTCAACCACCCGGCCACAAGGTAATCCACCGATGCCCAACGCAATATCAATACTCAGTGAGCCGGTAGAAATAGACTCAATGTCCATTGCCTGGTTGTCGCCCAGACGCATGATAGCGCCCTTACCAAATTGCTTTTCAATCTGACCGACCGCAGCCGTTAGTGCTTTAGATTTGTTGTCGTCCACCGAAAACCCCTCGTTATTCTGTTCTGATTGCGTTACCCGCAGTTGCTTTTACTGATGCAGCCGCTAAGCTGATCATCAATAAAATAATGACTGCATAATATACTGTATGATTATACAGTGCAATATGCTTTTTGCCTTTTCTTTATTTCATCATGCCTGGTTTATTTCGCAACTAGTCTGTGGTGCAGTGTTGCTATAACAAACTCAATGGCCTGGGTTCTGACCGCTTCCCGGTCGCCCTCAAACTGGCGGCGGATTGTATCGGTTACACCGTTTAAGTAAAAGCCAAACCATACTGTCCCTACCGGTTTTTCTTCGCTGCCACCGCCAGGCCCGGCAATACCACTGATCGCAGCGGTACATTGAGCAGCGCTATGCCGGGCGGCACCTTCGGCCATTTCGCGCACGGTTTCGGCCGACACCGCGCCAAATTTATCAAGGGTGTCGCCACTTACATTAACCAGGGCCTGTTTTGCCTGATTGGAATAGGTAACATAGCTTTGATTAAACCAATCCGAGCTGCCGGCCACCGACGTTAGCGCATAGGCCACGCCGCCACCGGTACAGGATTCCGCACAGGAAACCGACCAGCCTTTTTGCCGTAGCGCTTCACCAACGGCCAAAATCTGTTCAGCTAACGTATTTATATTCAGCTGCTGTCTCGAAAAAGTTGAAAATGACTGGCTCATAGGAATAATACACTCATAACATTGAGACCGTATTATTGGTCAAAACCACAATCGCAAGCAACCAGCAAGCCGAGGCATTCTTGGAATCACACACGCCAATGATGCGCCAATACCTGAATATAAAGGCGCAGCACCCTAACATTTTACTTTTTTACCGCATGGGCGATTTTTACGAATTGTTCTATGACGACGCCAGGCGCGCTGCCGAGCTGCTGGATATCTCCCTGACCGCCCGGGGTAAATCCGGCGGCGAGCCCATTCCCATGGCCGGTGTGCCCTATCATGCAGTAGAAAGCTATCTGGCGCGGCTGGTAAAAATGGGCGAATCGGTAGCGATTTGCGAGCAGGTTGGCGACCCGGCGACCAGCAAAGGCCCGGTGGAGCGCCAGGTCCAGCGTATCGTTACACCAGGCACGGTAACCGATGAAGCCCTGCTTGACGAACGCCAGGATAATGTACTGGCAGCGGTTTACAGCGTTAAAGATCAATTCGGCCTGGCCTGGCTGGATATCACCAGCGGCCGCTTTTTAGTCAGTGAATTCAGTGGCACCGACATGCTCACCGCCGAATTACAACGCCTCAACCCGGCGGAGTTACTTTACCCGGAAGGCTTCGACTGGCTGTCGAAGATTGATCATATTAAAGGCCTGCGCCGCCGTCCCGAATGGGAGTTCGATCAGCAAACTGCTGAGCAACAGCTTAATAATCAGTTTGGCACCCGCGAACTCACCGGTTTTGGTTTAACCAATATTACCCTTGCCATTAGTGCCGCTGGCTGTATTCTGCAATATGTTAAAGACACCCAGCGCACGGCCCTGCCGCATATTCGTGCTATCACGCTTGAGCAGCAATCAACCCGGGTGCAACTGGATGCGGCCACGCGCAAAAACCTTGAACTAACGCGGAATTTATCCGGCGGCACCGAACACACGCTGTTTGCCGTGCTCGACAACACAGCAACAGCTATGGGCAGTCGCTTACTACAGCGCTTCCTGCACGCGCCGATTACCGACCGGAATGAGCTTAATGCCCGTCAGCAGGCCATCGGCGATTTTCTCAATGGAGATTATCCAGCGCTTACCGGTCAGTTAAAACACATTGGCGATATTGAGCGGATCATGGCTCGCCTGGCGCTGCGCTCAGCGCGGCCGCGGGACTTCGCTCGCCTGCGTAACGCCCTGGCCAGTCTGCCCGAACTTCAACAAGGGCTGAGTGTATTTAGCGCGCCACTTATTCAAAGTTTAAGTGAGCAGATCAGTGAATTCCCTGAACTGTCGGACTTACTGAATAACGCCATTATTGATAACCCGCCGGTGGTTATTCGTGATGGCGGCGTAATCGCCCCTGGCTACAACGCTGAGCTTGACGAACTGCGGGACCTATCCGATGGCGCCACCGAACTGCTGCGCCAGATAGAAACCCGGGAGCGGGAACAAACCGGCATCAGCACACTAAAAGTGGGCTACAACAAGGTACATGGCTTTTTTATAGAGGTATCCCGTGCCAATAGTCATCTGGTACCGGCCAGTTATATTCGCCGCCAGACGCTAAAGAATAACGAGCGCTACATCACGCCGGAGCTGAAAGAGCATGAGGATAAGGTACTCACCTCGCAAAGCCGTGCGCTGGCGCTGGAAAAGCGCCTTTATGAGGAGCTGTTTGAGTTAATCAACCCGCAGCTTGATGCCCTGATCACCAGTGCCGCCGCGTTGGCGAAACTGGATGTGCTGATCACCCTGGCTGAACGTGCGGAAACCCTGGAATATCACTGTCCCACCTTGGCGGATATACCCGGTGTAACCTACCAACAAGGCCGGCACCCGGTTGTTGAGTACGTCATGGATTCGCCGTTTATTCCCAACCCGCTCAATATGGATAAAGACTCCCGGATTAAAATCATTACCGGGCCTAACATGGGCGGTAAATCGACCTTTATGCGCCAGACCGCACTGATTGTGTTACTGACCTATATTGGCAGTTACGTACCAGCTGAGTCCGCCGAAATCGGCCCGGTGGATAAAATATTTACCCGTATCGGCGCCTCAGACGATCTGGCCTCCGGGCGCTCTACCTTTATGGTGGAAATGACAGAAACTGCTAACATACTGCACAATGCCACGCCTTATTCGCTGGTACTAATGGACGAAATTGGCCGCGGTACCAGCACCTACGACGGTCTGTCACTGGCCTGGGCCTGCGCCGAGTATCTCGCCACTCAGTTACAGGCATTTACCTTATTTGCCACCCATTATTTTGAGCTGACGGAGCTTACCCATACCTTACCAGGGGTACAGAACTTACACCTGGATGCCGTTGAACACGACGACACCATTCGGTTTATGCACTCCGTTGAAACAGGCGCCGCCAGTAAGAGCTATGGCCTGCAGGTCGCGCAGCTGGCAGGTGTGCCCAAAGCCGTTATCAGTGCGGCCAAAGCCCGGCTCCGGACGCTTGAAAGCCAGCACACCGTATCGGCCAGCGAACAAACACTCACCACAGCGCCGGCCCAGCAAAGCCTGTTGCCAGAAGAGTCCGCTGAATTACCGGCAAGAATAAGCGCCCTTGAGCAGGCTATGGAAGATGTGGATCCTGATGAACTTACGCCAAAACAGGCATTAGCGCTGATTTATGAACTAAAACAGCTAAAATAGTAAAATTACCAAAAACCCCGCCTTTTTAAAATCGGTTAAGCGGCTTCCAGAAAACGGAAGTCGTTAATACCCGTGCCACCTCAAGTTACGTGTTTCAGCACTATCACAACAATTGCACTACAACGCATGTTGATGCAGGAATGCAGATACCTTTCAAACCAATAGAAAACGTAAGTTGAATTGCTGTGATGCGCCCAAAGGGCGGGGCTAAAAATGCCTGATGCTGCGCCAAATCGTTTTGCTGTAGAATAACTACACCTAAAACAATTTGACTTGCCTCAGACATTTTTTCTCCGGCTGAAATCAAGTAACTTGAGGTAGCACAGGTATAAAATCAGTCCCCTTGTATAAAACACCAGGAAACAGTATCTTTTAGAGCTGTTATAAGTGTGTGAACGCGCCATATTGGGTATACTGTTGCGCCGTCTACAGTGTTGTTTAAAAACAACGTTTTACCCAAAAATATAACCCAACGTCTTAGGTTTCGCATGACAAACTATATTTTAGTCACCGGTGGTGTTGTTTCATCGCTTGGTAAAGGCATTGCTGCTGCATCCCTTGCCGCTATCCTTGAAGCACGCGGTCTCACCGTGACCATGCTTAAGCTGGATCCGTATATTAACGTTGATCCAGGTACCATGAGCCCCATTCAGCATGGCGAGGTTTTTGTTACTGATGATGGAGCAGAAACAGATCTCGACTTAGGTCACTACGAGCGTTTTATTCGCACCCGTATGACCAAACGTAACAACTTTACCACCGGACGGGTTTACGAAGAGGTATTACGTCGCGAACGTCGCGGGGATTACCTGGGTGCTACCATTCAGGTTATTCCGCATATTACCAACGAAATTAAACGCCGCGTTATCGAAGGCGCACAGGGCCACGACGTGGCTATTGTCGAAGTAGGCGGCACCGTTGGTGATATCGAGTCACAACCGTTTATCGAAGCCATTCGTCAGTTGGGTACCGAAGTGGGCCGCGACCACGCCATGTTTATGCACTTAACGCTGGTGCCTTACATGCCAGCTTCCGGCGAGCTTAAAACCAAGCCTACTCAGCACAGCGTAAAAGAATTGCGCTCCATTGGTATTCAACCGGACATTCTGGTGTGTCGCTCGGTAGGTGCTATGCCTGCCTCAGAACGCTCCAAGATTGCCCTGTTCACCAACGTAGCCGAAAAAGCAGTTATTTCATTAAAAGACGTTGATAGTATTTATCGCATCCCGGCGGCCCTTAAGGCTCAGGGGCTTGATCAACTGGTGGTTGATCGTTTCCGTCTGGAATGCCCGGAAGCCGACCTGACCGAATGGGAACAGGTGCTGTACGCAGAATCTAACCCGGTTGGTGAAGTTAACATCGGTATGGTGGGTAAGTACGTTGAGTTACCGGATGCCTACAAGTCGGTTAACGAAGCACTGAAACACGCTGGTCTGAAAAACCGTCTGACGGTAAATATCCATTACGTGGACTCACAGGACATCGAATCCAAAGGCACTCAAATCCTTGAAAATCTGGATGCCATACTAGTACCGGGTGGCTTTGGCGAGCGTGGTATCGAAGGCAAGATTGCGGCGGCCCGTTATGCCCGCGAAAACAAAGTGCCTTATTTAGGCATTTGTTTAGGCATGCAGGTAGCGCTAATCGAATTTGCCCGCAATGTGGTGGGTATGGATAAAGCCAACAGCACCGAATTTGACCCCAGCTCACCTTATCCGGTAGTCGGTTTGATTACCGAGTGGCTTGACTCAGACGGCAGCACGGAAACCCGTGACGAAACCTCTGATCTCGGCGGCACCATGCGTCTGGGCAGTCAGTTGTGCCATTTGATCCCCGGCAGTAAGGTACACGCAGCATACGGTAGTGAAGAGATTTACGAGCGTCACCGTCACCGCTACGAGGTTAACAATAACCTGCGTGACCAGATTGAAGCAGCAGGCCTTAAGGTGAGTGGTTTGTCCACCGATAAACGTCTTGTGGAGGTCATTGAAATCCCGGATCATCCGTGGTTTGTGGCCGGTCAGTTCCATCCGGAATTTACTTCAACTCCCCGTGACGGCCATCCGCTGTTTACCGGTTTTGTAGCAGCGGCGCAAACGTATCAGAAAGAAAATCATTAATTTATAAAACCCGGCACTGACCACTCCCGCAGTGCCATTATTATTGTTGAGGAAGAAAAAATGGCGAAGATCTCGCGTATCATTGGACGTGAAATTCTGGACTCTCGTGGTAACCCCACTGTAGAAGCAGACGTATATTTAGACTCAGGTGTTATGGGTCGCGCCTGCGCACCATCTGGTGCCTCTACCGGTTCACGCGAAGCACTGGAATTACGCGACGGCGATAAAGGCCGCTACATGGGTAAAGGTGTAGAAAAAGCCGTAGCAGCAGTAAACGAGAAAATCGCACCGGCCCTGATTGGCATGGATCCGGTCGCTCAGACTGACATCGACAAAACTATGATCGATCTGGACGGCACCGAAAACAAAGAAACCCTGGGTGCTAATGCCATCCTGGCTGTGTCACTGGCCGTTGCCAAAGCTGCTGCCACCGAGAAAGGTGTTGCTCTTTACGAACACATTGCCGACCTTAACGGCACATCTGGTCAGTACTCAATGCCAGTACCTATGATGAACATCATCAACGGTGGTGAGCACGCCGACAACAACGTTGATATCCAGGAATTCATGGTACAGCCGGTTGGCGCGAAGAGCTTTAAAGAAGCCCTGCGCATGGGTGCTGAAATCTTTCACAACCTGAAAAAAGTACTGAGCGCCAAAGGCTTAAATACAGCCGTTGGTGATGAAGGTGGTTTTGCCCCTAACCTGAGCTCAAACGCTGAAGCGCTGGCAGTTATCGTTGAAGCGGTAGAAAAAGCCGGTTACAAGATGAACGAAGACGTTACTCTGGCACTCGACTGTGCGGCTTCTGAATTCTACAAAGAAGGCAAATACGTACTGTCTGGTGAAGACAAGTCATTTGATTCAGAAGCCTTTGGTGACTACCTGGCTCAGCTGTGCGAACAGTACCCAATCGTGTCTATCGAAGACGGTCTTGACGAAAGCGACTGGGACGGCTGGGCCAGCCTGACCAAGAAAATTGGTGACAAAGTGCAACTGGTTGGTGACGACCTGTTCGTAACCAATACCAAGATCCTGAAGCGTGGTACTGAAAACGGTATCGGAAACTCTATCCTGATCAAATTCAACCAAATCGGTTCATTAACCGAAACCTTAGAAGCGATCAAGATGGCTAAAGATGCCGGCTTTACTGCTGTTATCTCGCACCGTTCAGGCGAAACCGAAGATGCTACTATTGCCGACCTGGCAGTAGGTACCGCAGCGGGCCAAATCAAAACCGGTTCTCTGTGTCGCTCAGACCGTGTAGCTAAGTACAACCAGTTACTGCGCATCGAAGAAGCGTTGGCTGGCAAAGCAGCTTACAACGGCCGTAGCGAAATTAAAGGTCAGTAATCTTAAGCTGGCGGGCAGCATTGCCCGCCAACTTTTTGATGCTGTCCCCACAATCAGAACGCTAATGGCGCATTCCTCCGACCCAGCGTCACATCAATCCGACTTCTTTAATGCGGTCGAATCAGACACATCCCAACGTATCATCGCTGAGTTGTGTAACGCATTATATGAGCGCGAACTTGCGCTTATCGCCCAGCAAGGCCCCAACCAGACCAGTTTACTGCGGCGTCGTATTGCCGGTCTGAGTCACCATGTCAGACGCACCGCTCGTTTCCTGGCGGCCAAAGCCGTGCCATTGGAACTGGACGAACACAATGCCAGCTGGCAGGCCAGACAGGCAGCAAAAAATCCCGCTCGGAGTAACGACACGGGCAAAACTAATGCCTGGTTTGCCGAACATGCAAAAGTAGGCCTGGTCGTGCCGGTATGGGTCCAGGAATTCGATAATGAGCATATAGAGCTCGACTCTATTGACCATGTGCAGCCGGAAAACCAAACACTGCATGTGAATAAATTTGGCTGGTTTGATTTTAGCGGCACACCAGTAGAAAGCCCTGCCCGCTATACAGACAGAGAACACATCACCCTGTCGCTGGTGAAGCCATCAAAAGCCGTTATGACGGCAGCGTGCTGCGGCCACACCTGGAATCACAAAGGGCGTACCTCCCCCCGTACACTCACCTTACGTGAAATCTTACTGGTCAGTACCCTTAACTGGCGCAAGTTCAGCGAACCGCAACGCTTCGATAATGAATAACACGCAGCGCTATACGTCCTCTTCAACAATTGATTGTTTCTCTGCGGCATCATCTTCGGACTCATCCATAGTCACGTCCTGCCATTCCACACTGTTTTCCAGATTACCGTTGAAGGCCTGAATAAACGCATTTTCCAGGATCCCAGCTAAGGTGGTAAGTACAGGTGTATCAACATCATTAAGTGAACCGCTGATAGGAATTCTGGTAGCAATCTGCTCCTTACCCTGATTTTCAAATATCTCGGCGATGAAACCGGAAAATGCTTCAGCAATGGCTCTGAAAAAGCCATCATCATCGCGCTTTACATCGCCTTTCCAGCTAAATACTTCTACATTATGTAAAACCGGTTTGGCATAGCCGGTAACCTCTCCCTGCTCGCTGGCCAGTTCAAAGGCGAGCTCAAGTTTACCGGCCTCTAAATCAAAGGGTGCATAGGTATCCAGCAAGTTCCTGAAGTTAACTAAGGCAATATCATTCGCCTGTAGATTGAGATCGAAAGTGGGTTGTTTGGTAGCCGGATTAAGCGAGCCCGTCATTGTGATAGTGCCCTGGCTTTCCGTGCTCGCCGAAGCATTTACAGTGGCAATCAGGTTTCGCGATAACGCACGACTGTTGACAAGATTTTTAACCACCGCATTAACATGATGAAGACGAACGTTGATTGGTGGGTGGGTGTCTCGATTTTGGAAACGGATAACGCCCTGTTCTATTTCCAGCCGATCCACTTTCAATGGCACCAGCTGATCGGCCAGATAAAGCCACTTTTCATCCTCACCTGACTGGCTCGATGCTTCAGTGCCGCCATCTACGAAGTTTAACTGCGGTTGCTGCAAAAAGACCTCTGCTACCAATGCGCCATCAAAGATAGCCGACCAGAGTAAGCTGAAATCAACCTGGCTGGCCTCAAAAAAGGGTTCATTTACTTTACCGTTGCGTTTCATGATCACCACATCATTGAGCGCATAAGCGCCACGCCACAGCATAATATCCACATCCCCCACTAACCCGGTGAATGTCTCGCCTTCATCGAGTGTGTCGTTGATGTACCATTGCACCGTAAAAGGTAAACTTAAGCGAACAACCACCAGCAGCCCCAGGCCTATAGCCAGATACTTCACTCTTTTTGCTATCTTGTTGCTGCTCACTATTCTTTCCTCTCGCCGTTGTTATCACTGAGATGGTTCAAGTTTGGTGCCAGCTTAGACTGTCTGTTCTGGACTTCCTGATAACTGTGCAATCTTTTGAAATCCAATAAGAATTTTCGAGTAGAAATGAATAGCTAAGAATTTAATCTGTATTCTGCAAGTCACTGACAAGCAAAATTTACACAGCGCAGGATAAAACCGGCCTGAAACAACAGCTTTGTATCTGGTCACAGCAACCTTGTTTTTGGTGCCTGGCCCGGGTGGTGACCCGACTGGTAACCCGATTGGTGACCCGATTGGTGACCCGGTTGGTGACCCGGAGGGCGAAATAAAAAAACTAATTTTTGCTAAGCTGAGAAATTTCATCCTAATTTTTTTGTTATGCAGTAATTTATAACTAAAATTTATACCGAAAATCAGAATCAGTGGTTGACCTGCTGCGGTTCAGGCTGTAAATTGTCGGGCATCGGAAAGGTCGCACATGCAGCAACCAAAAGGTTTTACTAATGCCGCGTACGTTTATTCTATCTCTTCTACTCCTTATGGCAGCCAGATTGCACGGGTAGATTGCGACCATCGAATCAATATACAAAACCCGTGCACAGCACGTTTTTTTTTTTAACTAAAATCAAAGAGAGACATCCTTGACGAATCAGGTAAAAATATTTGATACGACCTTGCGTGACGGCGAACAAGCCTTGCCAGCCAGTTTAAGTGTAAAAGAAAAACTGCAGATCGCACTGGCCCTCGAGCGTCTTGGCGTTGATATTATCGAAGCAGGCTTTCCGGTATCATCACCGGGCGATTTCAAATCAGTACAAATGATTGCCAAAGAAATCAAAAATTCAACAGTCGCTGGTCTAGCACGTGCGGTACCGGCCGACATTGATGCCTGCGGCGAAGCTCTGAAAGTGGCAGACCAGTTCCGCATTCATACCTTTATCGCCACATCCGAAATACACGTAAATAATAAGTTACGTAAATCTCAGGATGATGTGGTTGAGATGGCCATTGCCGCAGTTAAGCGCGCTCGTAATTATACCGACGACGTAGAGTTTTCCTGTGAAGATGCCGGACGTACCGAAATCGGTTACCTGGCCCGAATGGTCGAGGCAGTGATTACAGCCGGTGCTACGACGGTCAACATTCCGGATACCGTAGGCTATACGACACCAACTGAGTTCGGCGGCATTATCCGTCAGTTGTTCGAGCGTGTACCTAACATAGATAAAGCCACGATTTCTGTGCACTGTCACAACGATTTAGGACTGGCAGTAGCCAACTCACTGGCCGCGATCGAAAATGGTGCCCGTCAGGTAGAGGCTACTATTAACGGTATTGGTGAGCGCGCGGGTAACAGCTCGCTGGAAGAAATCGCCATGATCCTGCAAACCCGCCACGCCTTGTATGGTTTAGAAACCAACATTAACAGCAAAGAGATCAGTCGCACCTCAAAGCTGGTCAGCCAGCTGTGTAATATGCCGGTACAGGCGAACAAAGCCATCGTTGGCGCCAACGCCTTTAGTCACTCTTCCGGTATCCATCAGGACGGTGTCTTAAAAGCGCAAAATACCTATGAGATCATGACACCTGAAAGTGTGGGTATTAACAAAAATAACCTTAACATG
>JAYZXK010000557.1:0-9198 GCA_036141415.1 Pseudomonadota bacterium | reverse complement strand
AGCGAGGCCTTTTTAATTCGTGCTGAGGCCTTTATGCAGCGCGGCGGGATTTGGATTGCCGGACCTGTTACCGGCACGCGCGGTAAAGAACATACGGTGCCGGTAGAGGCGGGTCTTGGCTTACTCGAGAAAATGGCCGGTGTGAGCACCCAGTATGTACTACCACTTACCGGCACCAAAGCCCAAGGTGAATTACTGGGGGTGGAAAGTGAGCTGAGTGGTTGGTGCGCCGCGGTAAAAGCGAAAGCAGGCACGAGTATTGTAGGTACCATCACAAAAGGTCGTGCCAAAGGACTCGCCTTTGCCACCGAGCGCCCAATAGGCAAAGGCAAGCTGGTATTGTTAGGTGCACAACCCCATGGGGATAACAGCGAAGCAATGCTCAACCGGCTGATTGGGCATTATGCTCAGCAGGCCGGTGTGATAATGCGCTTTGACGTACCTGAGGGCATAGTCATAGTGCCGCGAAAAAGCTCGCAGGGTAAACTGCTGTGGATAGTGCTGAATATGCTCAATGAGCGTAAAACCGTTTCGCTACCCGCTGGGGCTACCGATATGCTCAGTGGTCAAACATTGGGCCCCTCCACGTTGCTGAGCCCTTACGCCCGATTAATTGTTAACACCAATCAGGAGGCCTGATGGAAAAAATAGCTTTTGTTATGCAGCTTAACCCTGGCTGTGAAAAAGAGTACGAGCGTCGCCACGATGAGATTTGGCCGGAACTGGTAACCGAACTCAAAGCAGCGGGTGTAGAGGATTACTCCATTTTTTTGCACCCCGAAACACTACAGCTGTTTGGTGTTTTGTGGCGTAGCGATGACCATGGTATGGACGATTTACCCGCCACCGGGATAATGCAGAAATGGTGGGCGTATATGGGCGATATTATGGCTCATAACAGTGATAACAGCCCGGTAACGCAACCGCTCACCCAGGTATTTCATTTACCCTGACAGAGCGGTTTGAAAAATGGGTGACTGGAACAGCGCACTGCTATGCGGATTAGTATTAACACTCAATGTGCATAAGGAGTAAAGCCTGTTTAACCCTTTTGCCCTTCCTCGGTTTGCCCGGCACCCTAGCGGGTGAAGCGGGTACCAATCAACGCCGGGAGTAGTGAAGTTTGCATTTTACGCTGCCGGTATTTCACATATGAAAATTAAAAGCGTTAAAGCCCTGTTCGCGTATTATTTGCTGAACAATGATGATAGCGTCCGTGCTTTAAAGTTATACAAGCTTGAGGGTTGCCATGAAAGTAGCGTTGATGATGGAAAATAGCCAGGCGTCAAAAAATTCAATAGTGCTAAACGAGCTGCAAAGTGTTGCAGATGAGTTAGGTCATGAAGTCTACAACGTAGGAATGAACAGCGAAGATGATCATCATCTTACCTATGTCCATTTAGGCATTATGGCCGGCGCGTTGCTGAATGCTAATGCAGTCGATTTTGTTTTTGCTGGTTGTGGAACAGGTCAGGGAGCTCTGATGTCTCTCAATGCTCAGCCTGGCGTGTATTGCGGTTATTGTATCGATCCGTCCGATGCCTTTTTGTTTAATCAGGTGAATAACGGCAATGCGTTAGCCCTGCCTTTTGCTAAGGGTTTTGGCTGGGGCGCCGAACTGAACGCGCGGTATATTTTTGAAAAGTCACTGACCGGTGGCCGCGGTGAGGGTTATCCTGTGGAAAGACGTGAACCGCAGGTTAAGAATGCAGGCATTCTTGCCGAGCTAAAGACCGCATTAGCGGCAGACAGCTATGTTGATACCTTGCGTAAAATAGACCAGGAGCTGGTTAAAGTTGCCTTCACCGGTGAACGTTTTCAGCGCTGTCTTTTTGATAACAGCCAGGATGACGAGCTTAATCAATACGTTAAAAGTCTGGTCGCGTAAGCTATTGCAGCGGGCGTGGTGACGCCCGCTTACGTCTAATACCAATCCGCATAGTAGTTTACCCACTCAGC
Organism: Pseudomonadota bacterium; assembly: GCA_036141415.1. Classification (GTDB taxonomy): domain Bacteria; phylum Pseudomonadota; class Gammaproteobacteria; order Enterobacterales; family Alteromonadaceae; genus Alteromonas. The sequence continues at coordinate 7,239 of JAYZXK010000557.1, read as the reverse complement.
AAGACTGTCGGGCTTTCTGGCTAGGCTTGGTTGCACAGGTTTGGTGGTTCCAAATCAAGCAAGCGTAACAACGCCAGAAAGCCTGCCAGCTCACCCTCAGGGAATTGCCCAAAGGGAGTGGCCAAAACGACTTACCTCTGTGTTGCGTCCTCTGGACATAGAATGACTATGCCGCAGAGAACGCGTCGTGATCTAAGTCGTTTTCGTCTAGCCCTCAGGGATCACTCTGAGAGGGCAAACTACTATGCGGATTGGTATAATTACCGCCCTTTCGGCCTATCCTTCGTTATTATTCAATTGCCCAGACACTAAAGTTGCGATACTGAAAGTGTGTCCATTGCATTTGTCTGAAACCAATGTGGCCGCTGGTATAGGGCGCACCGGTATTGACGCCGTCGATAACCGGTTGATTGTCGGTGTAATCAATTACTTTGTTGTCATCAACAAAGAGCTGAATATGGTTATGGTGCTTAACCAATCGCACCTGATGCACTTTATCTGAGTAGGTCGGGATCCCTACCTTGCCCTCTTGTAACAAGGTAAACGTGTTGTTTTTGCGTAAATTGGCATGGCCGCGGTCTGGGTTATGTGCGGCATTAGCGTAATAAGAAATGTGATAACTGTTGATCCGGCCTTCAGTGTACTGGCTAAAGGTACCGTCACGGGCGGGTAACGACGGGTCAAAAATGCTTTCGCCATCGACCCCTTTGGCGGCGAAAAATACAATGGTCAGGCCGGCATCGGTTGTTAGTGGTTGTGCCTGCCATTCTGCAATAAAGCTATCCGGAAACTCTTCGGGGCACCAAAACACATGGTGCATGGCTTCATTGGGTGAATACATCTGCATCCAACCATCCTTAAAGGTCAGCTCACCAGGGCCTTCCATCACCCAATCGGCAATGCTGGCAGGGCTAGACAAAGGATTGCTGTATAGCAGAGCACCTTTTTCCACCGTACCGGTTAACGCTGAATCGGTGGCGGTGGGTGTGTTGTTGTTGCTTGTTGCCGGCTGCTTTGAACAACCTGCAGCGGCAGTCACTAATAACAGGCAAACAAGCCAACGCGGGTAACGAGTGTTCATGACGATGAGTTCCTTTGGGTTGAAAATCCAAACTACTGCGCGAGTTTCATATGTGAATCAATTAAACCAATAATCTTCGGCTTATTTATCGCAGTTTGATTATTTTATGATACTAATTAATCATAAATTAACAAAATGTTAAACAAATCGCTCAATGTCAATCATAATTTGAGTGGATGTAATACAGCGCTGGAGTACACAATGGACAGACGCACTTTTTTAAAACAGGGCAGCATGGCGGCGTCATTGCCGTTGGCATTATCAGCAAGCGGGTGTAGTACCACGGCCAGTAAGATGGCAGAAACACCCCATGTAAAACGCGTTCCTGGCACATTAAGTTGGGTTGATGGTAATGCACCCGATTATCAAAGCGGCGCTACCTGGGGCTACCCATGGAAACAAGGCGAGCGTAAACCTTCGGATGCACTCAGGCTCATCGCTGAAGACGGCACGGCTATTCCACTGCAAAGCTGGCCAACGGCCTACTGGCCCGACGGCAGCGTAAAGTGGACAGCTCACGCAATCCCCGCCGGAGCTCAGCCGGGCAACCATTTTAAGATACTGCCAGGCAATGGTCCGCAGCCAGCGGCCGCCACGTTTGTGACTGAAAAGTCGGATCACTTTGTGCTGGATACCGGTGTTGTAGAGCTGCATATAGGTAAGCAGGGCCGCGATATTATCCGGTTAATGCGTCGCAATGGAAAAACCATAGGTCAGTCAGCACGGCTGGTTGGGCTGGTGCAGGATGCGCCGGTTAATGAACCAGAGCAACCAGCGGCGGTAACTGCCTTTGCGTCGAATGTTGAGAGCGTTACGGTTGAGCAAAGTGGTCCGGTACGCAGTGTGGTGAAAATAACCGGTAAACACAAATTGCCCAACGGGCGCAGCTGGTTACCCTTCACACTGCGTGTATATGGATATGCGGGCGGTGAATCAATCAGGTTGAGTCATACTTTTATTTACGATGGCGACGATCAAAACGACTTCATTCGCGGGTTAGGCTTGCGCTTTAACGTGGTTCAGCGCGATGAGTTGTATAACCGTCATATTCGCTTTGTGGGGCAGGATGAAGGCCTGTGGGGAGAGGGCGTTAAAGGCATAACCGGCCTGCGACGCGATCCGGGCCAGGCGGTACGCGATGCGCAAATTGCCGGCGTAGCAACCCCGCCGTTAAGTGAATGGGATGAGCGGGTGAGCAGTCGCATGCACTGGATACCGGTGTGGAACGACTTTACCCTGTCGCAGCTGTCGGCCAACGGCTTTGCCATTAAAAAGCGTACCAAACCTGGCCACGCCTGGATTGATTCTGATCAGGGCCAGCGCGCGTCGGGTGTGAGTTATCTTGGTGGTACATCGGGTGGCATTGTGTTTGGCATGCGGGATTTCTGGCAGTTACACCCGGTTCAGGTCGACATACGCAATGCCGGTGCAGAGGTGGCTGAGGCCACCCTTTGGTTTTATTCGCCTGAAGCGCCCGCCATGGATGTTCGCTTTTACCACGATGGCATGGGTCAGGACACCTATGATGAACAGCTCGATGCGCTGAATATTATCTATGAAGACTACGAGCCGGGATTCGGCTCTGCTTATGGCGTAGCCCGCACCACCGATTTTACCTTAGGCATCATGGATGCAACGCCCAGTCGCCAGAAAACCGTAGAGATGGCCAGAAGTATTGCGCAGCCGCCTCAGGTTGTAGCGGCACCGGCCGATTATCTGGCAACCAATGTATTTGGTGGTTTATGGACACTACCTGACCGCTCAACGCCCGCTAAAGCAGGAATTGAGGACCGGCTCGATTTTCAGGTTAAATATTATTGCAGCCAGGTAGAGCAGCGCCACTGGTATGGTTTCTGGAACTTCGGTGATGTGATGCACACCTATGATGTCGACCGTCATGTGTGGCGCTACGATATTGGCGGTTACGCCTGGGATAATTCAGAGTTGTCACCGGATTTATGGCTCTGGTATTCATTTTTGCGCAGTGGTGATCCCACTACATTCCATCTGGCAGAAAACATGACCCGGCATAATCGCGATGTGGACATTTACCATGCCGGTCGCTTTAAGGGGCTGGGTACCCGTCATAACGTGCAACACTGGGGATGCAGTGCCAAGCAATTGCGGATCAGTACGGCTGCCTACCGCCGTTTCCACTACTATATTACCGGTGATGATCGCACCGGCGACGTACTCAACGAGGTAGTGGATGCCGACAAGGCGCTGGGCGTGCTCAATCCGACCCGCAAAGTGGCGCGCCAGAATCCTATGCCCGGCATGGCTAAAATTGGTGCTGGTACCGATTGGAGTGCTACCGCAGCTAACTGGCTGACGGCCTGGGAGCGCACCGGCGATGTCAAATATCGCGATCGTCTGCGCGATGCTATGCGAGTGATTGGCGAGCATCCGCTGGGCTTTTTTGCCGGCGCATTTGGTTACGACGTCGATAAGCAAAAACTGTTGCCCTACGACAATGTTAAGCCGGGGATCTCCCATTTAAGCGCGGTATTTGGCTTAATTGAAGTGAATACCGAATTGAATCAATTGCTGGATGTGCCGGCCTATAAAGCCGCCTGGTTAGAGTACGGCAGGCTTTATAATGCCGATCAAGCCACTCAGGAAGCGGCGCTGGGGATGTCTAAGCGGCCCAACCTGTCTGCGGCTCATTCGCGGTTGACTGCCTATACGGCATACCAAACGGGCGATCCTGAATTGGCCCGGCGAGCCTGGCAGGAGTTTGGCCGCACCCAGGAATTTGCCAGCATCATTGGTCAACAGGACCGTCTCAGCACTACCCATGTCACCGGACCTGATGTACTTAACCCGATTGATGAAGCGCCCTGGGTGTCGACAAACGACGCCTCACAGTGGGGATTAGCCGCTATTCAAAATCTGGCGTTGGTACCCGACGCCCTCGACTAATCTGCAATAAGGATCCGAACCGCCGCGATGTTGTTCGGATCCTAAAGGCAAGGTATTGAATTTACTGCCTATTCTTTTCTCGGTATTTCATATTTGAAAGTCTATTTCGCATTTGAAACAAAAACGTTAATTCGCGTTAATATTATGTAAATTGATGTACAGTGACGTCAATTATTTAGCGCAATCTTATTTGAAACCGTTGGCGATAGTCGTTTTTTTCATGTGCTAAGACCCTCGCCCGGTTAATTTTGAAACCAATCTAAGTAGAAGGATTTAACATGCCTGCAATTGCTCACGACATTGACTACGCCACCGTTACTCAAAGCATTGATAAGCTGATTGATAACCTGGTCAACATTACTGACGATACCGGTGAATTTCTGCTTAAGCTGGATGATGGCCGGGTAATCGACACCAAAGGCTGGAACGACTGGGAATGGACACATGGCATTGGCCTGTACGGCTTATTGAAATACTGGGATATCACCGGTGACGAAAAAGCCAGGGTAATCATTGAGGAGTGGTTTGCCAATCGCTTCGCTGAAGGCACGCCGACCAAAAACGTGAACACGATGTCACCGTTTTTAACCCTGGCTTATATGCAGGAACGTAGCGGCAATCGCAGCTACCTGCCTTACCTGGATGTATGGGCCGAGTGGATCATGGATGGTATCCCGCGAACCGAAGAAAATGGCATACAGCACATCGTGTTTAATTCTGAAAACTATCAGCAATTGTGGGACGACACGCTGATGATGTCGGTTATGCCGCTGGCTAAAATTGGCTTGCTGCTCAACCGCCCGCACTACGTAGAAGAAGCCAAGCGCCAGTTTATGCTGCACATTAAATACCTGGCTGACCGTAAGACCGGCTTATGGTTTCACGGCTGGACGTTTGATGGTCGTCATAACTTTGCTGATGCCCTGTGGGCCCGGGGTAATTGCTGGGTGACCATTGCCATTCCTGAATTCATTGAATTGCTCGACCTGCCGGCGACAGACGGGCTGCGTATGTTCCTGATTGAAACGCTCGAAGCGCAGGTAAAAGCACTGGTGAAAACGCAGCACGAAGATGGCCTGTGGCATACTTTGCTGGACGATCCTGACTCTTACCTGGAAGCCTCCGCAGCGGCTGGGTTTGCCTATGGCATTTTAAAAGCAGTGCGCAAAGGGTACATCAGTGCCGAGTACCAACCCTGTGCTATTAAAGCCATCAAAGCAGTACTGGCAAACATTGATGACAGCGGAGAATTACAGCAGGTGTCTTTTGGTACGCCGGTATTTGACGACTTGCAAGGCTATCGTGATATCCCGCTCACCTCTATGCCCTACGGGCAATCGATGGCAATTTTTGCCCTCGTCGAGTTTATGAACAGCTACATCTAATCAGTCATTAATCTGTTAACTGGGAGGGTGTGCTATGACCCGTCGTGAACTTAAGCCTGTCAATTATATTGCATACGGGCTTAATGATATTTTAGGTGCAGGCTCGATGGCCGTGATCAGCGGCTGGATCCTGTTTTTCTATACCACCTTTTGTGGCTTATCTGCCGTTCAGGCTGCGTCTATTTTTGCCATTGCGCGCATTCTCGATGCCGTAGCGAGTCCCCTGATTGGGCACATTTCAGATGGTCTTGGGCGGACCAAAATTGGTCGCAGGTTTGGTCGCCGACGGGTGTTTTTAATCGGCGCTATTCCGCTTCTGCCCAGTTTTGCCCTGATGTGGGTTAGCGGTCAGGAATACTGGTACTACTTAGTCACCTATGTGTTTTTTGAACTGGTGTATGCCTCGGTGCTCATCCCCTATGAGACACTGGCTGCCGAGATGACCGATGACTACAAAAAAAAGGCCAAACTGGCTGGTGCGCGCATTCTTACCGGTCAGGTGTCGGCTATTTTCGCTGGCATTTTGCCCAGCTGGATTGTCAGCATTGCCGGCGGTAAAGAGTCCGCATCAACGTTTTTAATTATGGGGTCGATTTTCTCCGTCGTCTTCATGCTGGTGGTGTTTGGCGTATGGTTCTTTACGTGGGAGCGTGACGCCAGCGAGCTGAGCGAAGAGGAGCTCACCAAAGATGAGAACTGGACCGTTACCGGCACCCTTAAAACCCTGTTTAGAAATCTGTCTTCGACAATGCGTATCCGTGCCTTCCGGTTACATTTGGGCATGTACCTGGGCGGTTATATTAGTCAGGATGTGTTTAATGCCGTGTTTACCTATTTTGTGGTATTTGCGATTGGCGGTACGGTGGTCATTGCTTCAGAAATGATGGCCGTGACCTACATAGCACAATTAGTGGCGGTGGCCCTGGCCATTCCGCTGGTGATGCGCTTTGGCCCTGCGCCCAGCTACCGGGTTGCTATTGTATTCTACTTTGTGGGGATCTTACTGCTGCTGGCAATGTTCTTTATGACCAACGAATTCAGCTTGCTGTGGTTGGGTGCCGGGGTGGTTGTGGCCGGCTTTGGCCGGGGGGCGTTAAATTACATTCCATGGAATACCTATAACTATATGGCCGACGTGGATCAGATTGTCACCGCCCGTCGTCGTGAAGGTAGTTTTGCCGGTGTTATGACGTTTATCCGCAAGGCCACGCAGGCCATCGCAGTGATGTCGGTGGGGGTTATTCTTGAGGCTGGCGGATTTGCCTCGGGTGAAGAATTACAAAGTAATGAAGCCATCTCAACCATCGTAATTATGTTGGCTGCGGGTCCGCTGGTGGTGTTGTTATTTGGTTTTTGGGTGTCCACCAAGTTTAAACTCAGTAAAGAAACCCATGAAGTGCTCATGACCGAAATTGAGCGCTTTAAGAATGGCCAGGACGCGCCGCTCAGTAACGAAAACCGTGCCATCGTTGAAGACCTGTCCGGCTGGTCGTATGACAAGCTGTGGGGCAATAACACGGTGGGTCGATAAAATGAAGTTACTCATCACAATAGTGGCCGGCGCCACCCTTTTATTGGCGGCCTGTTCAGCAACTACGCAAAGCAACAGCGAGGCTGGTATCGCCAAATCATGGATCGACAAGGACACTGGTCACCGGATTGTAAGGGTGTCAGAAGAGCCCGGTTCACGATCGTTATATTTCCATCAGAATGCCTACACCGCAGAGGGCGACAAAATGGTCATATCGGTGACCAATCCGAATGGGGTAGCCGTGGTGGATTTACGCGACTGGTCGGTAAAGCGCCTGTATGAGCATCCTGATGTGGGCATTTTGTTTGTTGGCAAACAAA
>JAYZXK010000556.1:0-3536 GCA_036141415.1 Pseudomonadota bacterium | reverse complement strand
AAAAACGCGGCTGAGGTTCAATGTCGGTGCGTTCAAATTCGCCGAAAGGTGGTAGGGTAAGATCATCCGGCGGCGCCGCGAGCTGATTTAAGTCTACCGCCTGCGCCACACCGGTGATCCGGCCATTTTCAATTGTCATCTTATAGTAGATACCGTTCCAGAAGTTAGCGCCAAACTCCCCTTTTTTCTTGTACATAAACAGTAAATCGTGTGCCAGCCAGCTAAAATCATCGGTACTCACCGTGTGGGGTTGCTCATAAGGGTAAGGCAGGTGACACCACAACTCAGGGCCTTCAAGGCATTTCATTTCTTTCATTGATAAAAAGTAATCGGTGAAGTGGCTGTGGTCGATGATGAGTGTGTATTGAATTCCATCAGCGCCGGGCATGAAAGTGACACTGCCGATGTCCAGTTGCTCGCCCTTATTGCCTTTTAATATAATGCGCTTCTCACCTGAGAGCGGGCCATCAGGTTGCGCAATAGCAATTGAATGGCTTATGCCCATCAATACTAATAGCAGGGCGGCGAGGGTTAACAGGTTCATGGCGGCATCCAGGTAGTCGGTCTTTAGCTAACTATAGACGCGAGACGTCACGGCGAAAGGGTACTTTAGAACAATTAAGGTAGTAGCCCTAGCCGGAATAAGCGTGTGGGGCGATTGGAGCTCGCAATGCCTAAGCGCTTGATTTAAGATGCCCCTAAAAGTAAGGAATGACACTCACATGCGGTCTGAACAGCCTCTTGCCACAATGCCAATTACCCAGCTTAAGGGCGTTGGCGCCAAAGTGGCGGAGAAACTGGCTAAAATCAATCTGGTCACCGTGCAGGATGTGCTCTTCCATCTGCCCGCACGTTATGAAGATCGCACCCGTATCTATCCCATTGGCGATTGTTTGCCTTTCACCCACGTTAGTATTCTTGGCGAAGTGAAATCGGCGGATATCCAGTACGGCAAAAAGCGCATGCTGGTGGTGAAGCTCTCCGATGGTACCGGCACTATAACGCTGCGATTTTTTCATTTTGGCGCCCTGCAGCGCACCATGATGTCGCCCGGTAATCAGATCCGCGCCTTTGGTGAAGTCCGCACCGGCAAATGGGGGCTGGAAATGATGCACCCCGAATTTATGCTGATTGAAGAAGACGCTGCGCCCATGGAAGAAACCCTCACGCCGGTATATCCCACTACCGAGGGCGTGAAACAGCTTACCTTGCGTAACCTTACCGATCAGGCGCTGGAAATTCTCAATAAGGGCGGCCTGACCGACTTACTACCCGAAGGCATGTATAAGCAACAGGTTAGCCTGAAAGAAGCGCTTACGCTGGTGCATCGTCCGCCACCAGACGTGGCGCTACAGGAACTCGAAAACGGTGAGCACCCGGCGCAGATGCGCCTGATCCTGGAAGAACTGCTGGCCCAGCATTTAAGTGTGCTAAAAGTACGCCAGCAAAGCGATGCGCAGCCTGGTATTGCGATAAACGTTGATTATGCGCTGGTAAATAAATTACTCGCCGCTTTGCCATTTGAACCCACCGGTGCCCAACAACGGGTAACCACTGATATTCAGCAGGATATGGCGCGCAGCCGACCCATGATGCGACTGGTACAGGGCGACGTAGGTTCGGGTAAAACCCTGGTTGCTGCACTGGCAGCGCTGTCGGCCATCGGTGGTGGTTATCAGGTTGCACTTATGGCTCCCACCGAACTGTTAGCAGAACAACATGCCAATAACTTCAGGGACTGGCTGGCTCCGCTTGGCATTGAGGTGGGCTGGCTGGCCGGTAAATTAAAGGGCAAGCAACGCGCTGAAGTACTGGAGCGTCTGGCAAGTGGTGAGGTGCAAATGCTGGTGGGCACCCATGCTATTTTTCAGGAACAGGTAACCTATGATCAGCTTGCGCTGGTAATTGTGGATGAGCAGCACCGTTTTGGCGTACATCAACGTCTGGCGTTGCGCGAAAAAGGCGAGCAACAGGGGCGTTTCCCCCATCAGTTAATTATGACCGCCACCCCTATTCCCCGCACTCTGGCGATGACTGCCTATGCAGACCTGGATACCTCAATCATTGACGAACTGCCACCCGGACGCACACCGGTAAAAACCGTGGCTTTGCCCGACTCGCGCCGCGGGGATGTTATTGAGCGGGTGCGCGAAGCTTGTCAGCAGCAAGGGCGTCAGGCGTACTGGGTGTGCACGCTGATTGATGAGTCTGAAGTGTTGCAGTGTCAGGCGGCTGAAGACACCGCGGTGATTTTAAAAACCGCCCTGCCCGACCTGCAAATTGGCCTGGTTCATGGCCGCTTAAAGGCGGCGGAAAAGCAACAAATTATGGGCGCTTTTAAGTCTGGCGAGCTGGATTTACTGGTGGCTACCACGGTGATTGAAGTGGGCGTGGATGTGCCTAATGCCAGTTTAATGATTATCGAAAACCCCGAGCGGCTGGGCCTGGCTCAGCTTCATCAGTTACGAGGCCGGGTTGGCCGTGGCGCGGTAGAAAGTCACTGCGTACTAATGTATCAAAGCCCGCTGTCGAAAACGGCCACTAAGCGCCTGGCGGTGTTGCGCGAGTCGAATGACGGCTTTTATATCGCCCAGCAAGACCTTGAAATCAGAGGCCCTGGCGAGCTGATGGGGACCCGGCAAACCGGCATCGCTGAGTTGAAGATTGCCGATATTGTGCGTGATGCGCCGCTTATTCCTCAGGTGCAGGAGATTGCTAATCGTTTGTGGGCAGACTATCCGGCCCGGGCGCAGGCCATAATCAACCGCTGGATAGGGCAGAAGGAGCATTATGGTCATGCCTGAGTTACCGTATTTAAGGCTTTCAGCGCAGCAGCTGGCCGCGCCTTCTGAGGTTGAGCAACAGCTAATCTCGCTGACCAGTTCAGTGGGAATTAAACCAGAGAGTGAGGCGTCGGGCGAGCAGTCGCTGGTGCTGGAAATTGTTGATGATATCCTGCAGTTAACAGATTTGACGGTGGCAAACAGTAATGGCGTGACTGTGGACTTTCTGTCGGGTCAGAGTCAGTATCGGCGTCAGCATGGTGGGGGCAGTAAAGAGCCGGTGGCAAAAGCTGTGGGCATAAAAGCCAACCAGCCACTTACTGTACTGGATGCTACGCCGGGGCTTGGACGGGATGCATTTGTTCTGGCCTCACTGGGCGCCAGGGTGATTATGATTGAGCGTTCGCCAGTGGCTTATTTATTGTTGGCGGATGGCCTGCGTCGGCTTGCTCTACAGGAACCTGAACTGGCCAGACAATTTGTGCTGTATCACGCCAACAGCTGCGATTACATGCAGCAACTGGCAGCCGGCAGCGTGGATGCAGTATACCTTGACCCTATGTTCCCTCACCGTAAAAAGTCGGCGCTGGTGAAAAAGGAAATGCGCCTGTTTCAGCTGATGCTAGGCCCCGACGAAGACGCGGATTTACTACTACCCGCAGCGCTACATGCGGCCGCAAAGCGTGTAGTGGTGAAGCGCCCTAACAGTGCACCACTGCTGGCTAATCAAAAACCGTCCATGGCGATAACCAG
>JAYZXK010000555.1:0-8530 GCA_036141415.1 Pseudomonadota bacterium | reverse complement strand
TATTGAATAATGTCCCGCCACGGCACATTTTGATCGCCCAGCACAATAAAGTCCGGGTTCTCTAACGTATTACGCTGATTGTAGCTAAGTGGCTCAAAATCAGCGGCATAGATAGCCCCGCCTGCTTCCGAAACAATGCACTGAGATGCGCCGGTGTCCCACTCGCCGGTGACACCCAAACGCATAAAGACGTCGGCTTTACCCTCGGCGATAAAGCAGGACTTCAGCGAGCAACTGCCTAATGGCAGGGTTTGATACACCCGCTTGGCACATAATTTAGAAATCACCCGTTCCCGCGGCTGACGGCGACTGATAGCCAGGATCACCACGCTGTTGTGTGGGTCGTCCAGCTTACGTACGCTGATGGGGCCACTGGCTTCAGGCGAGTCTTTATAGGCGCCATGTCCGGCCAGAGCGTAATACAGGCTTTGTCCGGGCGGCCAGAAAATCACCCCTATCTTAGGCTTGTTGTCTTCAATGAGCGCGATATTCACGGCAAAGTCGCCGCTGCGTGCGATAAATTCCTGCGTGCCGTCAATCGGGTCGATTAACCAGTAACGCTTCCAGGTTTTGCGTTCTTCCAGACTGGCATGTTTGGTTTCTTCCGAAAGGATCGGAATATCCGGTGACATTAGGGTGAGTATGTCGGTGATAATTTCGTTGGCTTTGTAATCGGCGCTGGTGACCGGTGATTCATCGGCTTTCTGGTAGCTTTCAAAATCGCCGACATCATACAACCGCATAATGGCTTCGCCAGCTTTCAGAGCGGCGTCTTTGGCTATCTGTAGCAAATCATGATCAGTATTATCAGGCATAGTCCGGATGCTCCTTTAACCACTTTTGAGCAAGAAACAGTGCAGCGATACAGCGTGCTTCAATAAAGTCTTCGCGAGCCAGCAGCTCGTCGGCCCGGTCAATGGGCCAGCGAACCAGCTCAAGCGGCTCTGGCTCGTCGCCAGGCAGAGTTTCGGGGTAGAGATCGTGAGCGATAACAATATTCATCTGGGCGTTAAAGAACGTTGGCGCCATATTCACTTTATGGATGGCTTTAAGCTCTCTGGCACCAAAGCCTGCCTCTTCTTTTAGCTCACGGTTGGCCGCTTCTAAAATACTTTCACCCTGATCGATAAGGCCTTTAGGAAAACCCAGTTCGTATGTGTGGGTACCGGCCGCATACTCTCTTACCAACAGAAAGTCGCCATCCTGTACCGCAACGATCATTACTGCTCCGCGGCTGTAGCCTGCCATACGCTCAAACTGACGGGTTGCGCCATTAGTAAATTCGAGGTCCACACGCTCAACCCTGAAAAAGCGACTTTCGGCCACAATTTCGCGCTGGTGGATCTGCGGAAGCGTTTTGTCCTTATCGATATTGCTCATGTTGTTTGGGTCAGTCTTTCGTTATCATATTATCAAACTTAAGGTTAACGTATTTAGAGGAAAAGCGCTTGCCATTTCTGCCCTGGAACGAAATCAATACCGTCTTACTGGATATGGACGGCACCTTACTGGACCTGCACTTCGATAATCAGTTCTGGTTGGAGCACCTGCCTAAAAAGCTGGCTGAGAAAAGTGGCCGTTCGCTGGCAGAGTGCCGCGAAGAAATGCATGAGCACTATTCACGGGTAAGTGGCCGCATTGAGTGGTACTGCCTGGACTACTGGGCTAAGCACCTGGATATGGATATTGTGGCGGCCAAGCGCGAAATTGAGCACCTCATTGCTATGCGAGACGATACCCTGCCATTTTTGGACGCCTTGCATAACAGCGGCCGTGAGGTGGTACTGGTAACCAATGCCCACCCGGGGAGTCTTTCATTAAAGGTGGAGCACACCAAACTGGACTCACATATCGATACCCTCATTTCTACCCATGAATTTGGCGTCACCAAAGAGTCGCAGGACTTGTGGCGGGCCTTGCAGGCACGTTTGGGTTTCGACCCGGCCACCACGTTATTTGTTGATGACAGCCTCAATATCCTTGAGGCAGCAAAAACCTTCGGTATTAAGCACGTGCTGGCTGTAAAAAATCCCGATAGCAAGCAACCCCATCGGGAAATAGAGGGCTACCCGGCGATTAGCGATTACCGCACCCTCATTGATGATATTACTAACCATCCCTTTGAAAACGCATAAACGGAAATGGTGTAATGAAAGTAGTTGTTGGTTCTAAAAATCCGGTAAAAGTGAATGCTACTCGCGTAGCCCTCAAGCAGGTCTTAGGGACGGGGGATGATATTGTGGTGGTTGGCGTCGACGCGCCAAGCCTGGTGGCCGATCAGCCCATGACGGAAGCAGAAACGCGGTTAGGCGCGGTTAATCGGGTAAAAGCCTGTCTGGCTGAACATCAGGCCAATTGGTATGTAGCCATTGAGGGCGGTGTGGATAAGTTCACCGACGGCCCTGCTACCTTTGCTTACGTAGCCATTTGTAATGGTGAGCATTGGTCGGTGGGTCGCAGTGCTAACCTGCCCCTGCCTGAGACGGTTTACGCATCTCTGACCGCCGGCGAGGAGCTGGGCGATGTGATGGATAAACTGTTTGATACTCACAATATCAAACAAAAAGGCGGCGCTATTGGCTTATTAACCAATCACCTGGCCACCCGTCAGAGTGTTTATGAGCTGGCTATTATACTGACCATGGCCAAATTTAACTTTTTGCCGCTGTATATAGAGTAAAGCTCAAGCTGGGATTAAAGTTCAAACTGGGTGTAGCCATTGGCATCCGGGCGACCAAAAAATAATGCTGCCTCATGTACTTCCTGCGGCAGTGATGGGTCGGGTCTAAACTGCCCTTTTACCGATAAACCGGAAAAATCCTGACGGGCTGAGGCTTGCATGCTCAGTCCGAAGGCGTTTGGCTCTTCTACATTGATTACAATTTGCTCGTCCTGACAACGAATTTGCGCCGAAAAGGTGCCCAGCTCGATAGGTCCCTGGGTACCGGCAACGCGAGCGTTTAACCAGTCGCCATAGGCCATCATCTGGTCGCAACCCTGAGCGGAATATGCCAGATCTTCGATATTAACCCGAAACCGACCGCCGGCATTTACCGGCAGCGGTAATTGCACTTCAGACAACACCCGATCAACCGGTAAGTACAGTAAAAAGTCCTCGGCAGACACCGCCTGAAAATCAAACAGGCTCACGCTAACCGGCCCGTTAAAGGCGATTGACGCTGCATCACGCATGTTACCGGCATCGAGCTCCACAGCCAGCTGTCCGGTGAATAAAGCCCAGGGGGATACGTCCCAGCTTAACTGATTAACCGGGATATTATTAACGATAACCCTGTCAACTTCGCCCTGCCATAGCGTACCCTGCACGTTGCCAACCTTAACGTTGTCTGGCAGGCTGATTCGGCTAACCACCTGCGACGCTGGCAGGTAAGCAACGAGTAAACAAAAATAAAGAAAAAGGCCGGCTAACAGCCAGCGCCAGTTAATGCCCATCATTTTGTAAGTACCAACCGTCTGACTTTTATTATGCCTGGCGCATTGGCTTCGGCAACATCGAGTTGCTCAATCACAATGCCTCGCGTTTCTAATTCATTCAGCCAGCCCACCAGGCTGTTGAAAGGCGCTTCGTCTATCCACACCTGAATCTCATCACCTTGCGGCTGCATGCGTGATATAGATAGTGAGTGCTTACCACTAGTGTTGGTGACCAGTTGTGGTAGTGAACCCGAAACACGTTTGGGGCTTGATTGGGTACGACGAAGCTGAGCCGCTTTGTGACTTTGTTCTTCTACCCAGGTAACCAGCTTTTTATTACTTTCCAGCAATTGGTTCTGCTGACTGATACTCTGATTAAGCGGAGACCACAGCCCCCAGTAAAAAATACCCAGTAATATGACCAGCCCTGATAGCACCACCAGGCGCTGTTCACGTTCTGTGAGAGCGGTAAATTTTTGTTTTAACGCGTTCATGAGGCTCCCCGGATATTCATTGTGCCAATCACAGCGTCGTCGCGATTGTTAATGGCGCCCTGCTCTACAGTAAAGCCGGCGGCTTCGGCACTGCGCTTAAACGTATCCAGCGCGTTAAAATCTTTCCCCTGAGCCTGCATGCGGATCTCGGTGCGGTTAGCATCAAAGCGCAATGTTTGTGGCGTGATATTCGACGCGGCGAATGCGGTATTTAATTGTGAAAGCATCACCAGCAGCGAACTGCCGTCGCCCGATTGTTCCAGGCGTTGCATCTCTTGTTGCACTTTCAGGCGTACGTTGCGGTAGGTGCCGATATCCGGAAAACCTTGCTGAACCAATCTGTCGATTTGTGCAGTCAGGTCGGCATTTTGCTGTTGCAGTTTATTGAGTCGGAGTGTTTTATCGCCGATGGTTAAAACGACCACCAGAGCGAGCAAAATAAGCGGTACACGCCAGACTTGCCACACCTGATTGTGTTGTTTTTTAGGCTTGTATTGCCCCTGGAGTAAATTGAAGGATGCTTTACCAACGTGTTTTGCCAGTACGCCAATGGCTGGCACGTCGTCGTTATGTGCTTGCTGATGAATATTGGGGACCGCGTGAAGATCGATGTCGGTGAGTGCACTTACGCGAACCGGTTGTGGCTGGGCTTTTGCCTGTAAGGCAAGTACCCCGGTAAGAAACGCCTGTTCTCCCTGCATGCCCTGCCATGACCCCTGACGAACAATTAGCTGTTCGCCGACTGTTAGCGCTACCCATTGGCTATCTTCCTGTTGAGGAAGCGCCAGGATATCAGGCAGGATCACATCCGCAGTAATCCCGGCATCGTCCAGCCAGCCCTGCCATTTTGCCATTTGCCGGTGACTGACGATGGCCACGGATTGTTCCGTGCCCCGGGAAGGGCCCATAGCAAAAAACAGTTCGCCGATATCTTCAGCCAGTTCGTCTTCCAGCATAAACGGAATCGCATTTTGTAGTTTGCGATTGACCTTGCCAGGGAGGGTAACATTGCACAGCCGCACATCCGCGCCGGGAACCAGCACGATTGCTCTGCGCAAACTGGTGCGCTCGCCGAGGCTTATCAGTGCATCGGCACTGGTTAACTCGCCGCTGGCGATAACCTCCTGGCTTTGGGCAGACCAGACTACCCAATGCACGGGATCGTGCAGGTTAGTCCCCAGCCTAACAACTAACTGTTCCATTACTTTATGACTCCAAATTCGCGGCGCAACACCGCTATTTTGCCTGATGAAGCGGCATTTAACACGGTTGTCATGGCAAACGTTGCTTCATTGTAACGGCTCTTGGTATGTAAAATAAAATACTCTGTGGTCACACTAAACCACTGAGTTTGTTCCGGCTGCAAATTTAACGCTGCAATATCCGGTTCGGCTAAAAAGGTGTTAACGTCATCCCAGCCGTCCAGTGGGCGAGCAGCGATAATCGAGGACGCCTGTGACAGGCTCAGTCCGGTTAAGGCAGCCAGAACCGGCGCGCGCTCCTCACTCAGCGTGTTTACATTAATCACTAACTGATCATTATCGGGAATAACACAAACCTGCGGCAGTAATTCTTCCAGCCACTCAGCTTCCACGCCGTTGATCAGGCGTAATTCCGACTGGCTGCTCATCTGTCCGTTGGCGGCCAGATAAGGGAATGCGCGCGAGGCATATTCGCTGTCTTCAGCGCCGTAAATGCGCATGCGGTCGTCACTGTCGAGCCAGTCTGCCAGCGAATCCCGTACCGTATCTATCGTAAAGCTGGGTATTTCTTCATTGACAAGCTGCAACAGGCGGGCAAACGCATTCATGGCTTCTGTGGGTTGCTGACCATTTACATTGGTCTGATTGGCGTTGGGCAGTGCGTTAATGTTAAAGCAACTTTGCATGTCTTCCAGGTTTACACTGATACCGCCTTCTTCCATGGGATATTCGAATTCCTGCGCCCAGGGCTGGTTCAGGGTAATTTTATCGCCGGTTTCTTCCATCAGCGTTACCAGCGACATGCGGGCATATTCTTCGGCACTTTTGGCATACCAGTAGGCCTGGTTGCTGCTTTTTATATTACTGGCCCGCTGTACCTGAAGTTGCAGTCTGGCACCCATCTCTGAGGCGAGTATAGCCACCAGGGCGACTACCATCAGCACAATTAACAGGGCTGCACCACGCTGTTTACCAAACCTCATGACGCTTGCTCCGTAAGCGCAAAAACACGCTGGATTTCGCCCAGGTCGGCAAGGGTAATGGTAATCCGAATCCCCCGTGGCAGGGTTTCGCCAATATAATTGTCATGCCAGGCCGCTTCGCCCGTTTCACTGCCGCCGGTATTAAACTCAACAGTAAAGTTTGTCACGTTGTCGAGGATTTCCCTGACTTTAGGCTCAGTGCCCAGTACGCTATCCACATAAACGGTATTCAGACGTTCGAGTTTATTTTCCCGCAGGCGATATGCTACGCCCTGTAAGGTGCTGCGCGGTAGAGCCAGTTTAGGGTTGTGCCAGCCGCCGCGCACAAAGGCCAGTCCGCCAGCGTCGCTGTCGTCGGTTTCTTCACCGCCACGCATCACAATACTGTTTTGCTGGCCTTCCATACGGACTGCCCGTGGCATTGCCTGCTGTACGTCTCGTTCTAGAATAAGCATAAAGCGTTGGAGCTGTTGTAATCGGGCAAACTTCTCACTAGAAATTTCGTCGCTGTCGATCACCGTAGAGAGCAGCGCCGTGGACGCCAAACCCAGCATGGCGAAAATCGCCATGGCGATTAAAATTTCGATCAGAGTAAAGCCGCGGGTACGCATTAGCCGTTCTCCGCTGGTTTGGCAAAATAGGTGATCACTGTGGTGATGGTGTCATTGAAGTCTGCATCAAGGCTGACGCTTACTTCTACCGCTTTAAAATCGCTGTCGCCGGTATCCTTGACGACTTGTTTCCAGTACCAGGTGCGTTCGGCCATTTCAGCCTGGCCTTTGAGGTTATTTTTCAGCGGCCATGGGCGTTCTAACTGAATTTCATTTAGCTGGTTGTTAGCCACCCAGGTGGCAATGGTTATTTCTTCGATCTGCCCTACGCCGTTAAGGTGTTCTGACGCGGCTTTCATAATGGCGCCGCCGGTCATGGCAAAGATAAACAGAGCTACCATCACCTCGAGCAGGGTCATGCCTCGTTGGCTGCGTATCAGTCCCATTCTGGTCGCTCCAAGGGGCCGAGTAACTCCAGCGGTGGCAAATCCTGGCAGTTTAATACGTAATAGGCGGGCAAATCGTTGGTAAACTCTGGCTCATAATGAAATACCAGGCTAAAAGGCGTGATTTCGCCGCTCGACATGATGAGAATTTGTGGCGGGGGCGGCGGCGCCTCTTCCTCGCCAATTTCAATATCCTGTTCATTAACACTCAGTGAGCTGTCGAACATTTCCCGGTCAAACAGCCGGTCTTCGGTTTGCCAGGGCAGATCATCCAGATTGAGGGTAAAAAAGAATGGCTCGGTGAGCGTCACCGGCTCATACAGCGGATTACCTTCTATGAATTGCCACTCGTCTTCCGCACTGAGTTGCATGAAGCTGTAGGTACGATTTTCCTGATCAATAAAAATACCCAGTTGCTGCTGGTTAAGTACCGCATAATCACTGGCCATGTCGATGACCACCTGCAGGCGCCGGGCTTCCCGCTCGAGTTGCTCGGATGGATCGGTGGAAAAGGCATTAAAGATGACATAGCCGGCAGCCAGACCCATTAGCAGTAACACCAGCATGACTTCGAGCAGCGTAAAGCCGCGCTGGCGGCTGGCCGCCAACGATGCTAAAGCGAAGCTGTACCGGTGACGGCCTGGTGCACGCATAAACAGCGTAATGCCTTAATTCAGGTAGTCGTTGATGTTCCAGTTACCAATATCGTCATCAGTGCCGGGTTCACCATCCGGGCCATTAGAAAAGATATCAATGGTGCCCATTTCTCCCGGGCTGATAAGCACGTAAGGATTACCCCATGGATCGTCCGGTAAACGCTTGATGTAACCATCTGCAGGATAATTACGCGGAATAGGGTCCAGAGTCGGCGCACTTACCAGGGCATCAAGCCCTTGTTCGGTGGTAGGAAAACGGTTGCTTTTAAGCTTGTACATTTCCAGCGCACTTTCCAGTTGCTGAATATCCACGGCCGCTTTTTTAAGCTGTGCTTCTTCCTGATTGCCCAGGATTTGTGGAGCGACCATCGAAGCGAGGATACCAATGATCAGCAGCACCACCATGATTTCAATTAAGCTGAATCCCGACTGTCGTTTAAGCATTTTCATTACACATTCACCATATTATTTAATGCCAGAATTGGTTGGATAATGGCCATGACGATAAATAACACCACGCCAGCCATCGTTACAATGAGCAAAGGTTCAAACACCTTTAGTGAGACACTGATTAGCGACTCAAATTCCCTGTCCTGATTATCGGCAGCCCTGCCAAGCATTTGTTGTAGCTCACCTGAGCGCTCACCCGAGGCAATCATATGCATCATCATCGGCGGAAATATCCGGGTATTATCCAGTGCGGCTCGCAGGCTGGACCCTTCTTTTACGTGCACTGCCGCTTCGGCAATACGTTCTTTAATAT
>JAYZXK010000554.1:0-5597 GCA_036141415.1 Pseudomonadota bacterium | reverse complement strand
TCTAAACTTGGACACTGCCCTTTTCAAGTCGGCAATTTCTACGTCAATTTTCGAAGTGGACGCATTTGCCCGCTCAGTACTATGAGCACTGAGTTCAGCCAGTTCCACAATTCGCTGTAAGCTGCCGGCCACATCCGCAAGCAGTGTATCCTGCCGCTCCGTATCGGTTACTATCTCGCGGTTAATCCGGCTCAGCTCCTGAATAATCACTGAAATTGAGGCAACCTGCTCAGTGACCTGTTCGGTGGCTTTAGCCCCCTGTTGCGCTTGCTCACGGCCCGTATTGATGGTTTGTACCGCCTGATGGGCATCTTTTTGTAAGCTTCCGATCATGGCTTCAATTTCTTCGGTGGAATTATGCGTACGGTTTGCCAGGGTTCTCACTTCGTCAGCCACCACCGCGAACCCCCTTCCCTGTTCACCGGCTCGGGCCGCTTCAATAGCCGCATTCAATGCCAGTAAATTGGTCTGTTCGGCAATGGTTTTAATCACATCCAGAATACTGCCAATATTACGGCTGTTCTCGTCAAGGCGATGAACAACCTGTGCTGAAGCTTCGGCCTGACTTGCTTGCTCGAGTACCTGCTGACGATTAATTTCAGCCAGTGCTGCAATGCTCTGACTTTGCTGTTCTACCTGACTCAGTTTTTCCATGGCGGTAGTGATCTGGCTAAGGTTATTATGACTGGTTTCACGCACATGCTCGGTATTGGTAGCGGTGGTCTGTACCTGCTTGCGCTGCTCGCCCACCTGCTGCAAACTTTCCTCGCCCAGCGCTATACTCGATTTCGTGACCTCTTCGAGGCGGTGTTCCTGCGAAAGGATATTGCCTACCAGACTTCGCAAGCTGTCGGTCAACGCATTAATTTTGGATGCCAGGGCGGCAAATTCATCGCTGCCACTATCGTCAAGCTTACGGGTAAGATCGCCCTGACTCAGCTGGGTCAGACCGCGATTAATTTTTACCAGCGGACGGGCAATACTACGAGTGGTAACCACTGCCAGTACCACCGCTGCAATTAACCCGATTACGAAAACCGCGCCGGTTTTAACTAACGCGCCCATAACGGTGTCGAGGATCTTCTGCTGCGCATTCAGGGTGCTGGCATTAATTTGCCCGTATAGCGAGCCAATAGTGGACTGGGCCGAATTCAGCGCTTCATTTGCCGCATCATGATGGGAGACTCTTTTACTGGTAAAAGCCAGTTTTTGTTTCTGCATCCACACTAGCCCTTCAGCACCCGTGAGGGCAGCGATAAAGGCTTCATACTGTTCATTAAACATGGCTACCGTGCCCTGAGTATCAACAGTTTCAGCCAACCGGTTGAGGTAATCCTTATCCACCTCCAGATTACTGATCTGATACAATAAATCATCTTCGATTACGGCAGTGGCCTCAGCATCGCGACTGGTGGTTAAATCTTCGATGGCAGTGTTCATGGTAAGCAGTTTATTATCGATGTTGTTGCCGGTACCAATCACCGTTTCAATACCCGGATCATTGCTGTCGAGATAGCCCAGGTCGAGCATCAGAGCACTGGCCTCATCAGCTATCATCAACACTTTATCCGACTGTTCTGTCATCCGCTCTTCGAAGATAAGCTGTTGTTCCACCGCTTCATACATGCCATGACTCTGTTGCACATATTCCTTACTTGCCGCAATAGCCTGTGTGGCCTGCTTGTCGTTGCCCAGCAAATTTGCCAGCTCATCCAGGCGGCGTACAAAGTTTTCAGAGCGAGAATCAAATTGCGACTTATTGCTTTGCAGCTCAGACAGAGAACTGACGTGATATCCATTTGCGGTAACAGTCGCCAGTGTCAGTATTTGTGAATTAACCTCGTTCATCAGAGTCTGCACTGGCATCTTCTCTTCGATGACGTCTTCAGCGGATGCCTGAATAGCGGACAATCCCCAGTACGAAAGGATGCTGGTAATCAATAATAGACAACCAAAAGAAGCGAAGCCCAGAATGATCTTATTAACGACGGTTAAGCGCATTTAAATTCCTGTCTGCAACACTACATTATACATAGCAGCGATGTGGTTAATGACTGTTGGCAACAACATACCTGTTAATCGGCCTCAACTTAACAAGACTAAAGTTGAAAGTTTCCGCTCTACAGCCATAAATCGATGAGTTTACGGCGCTCCTGAATGTCCTGCAGCGCAAGCGTTAAAATCCGCACCATCTCATTCACATTATTTTAAATATAGTCTACATACTATGAGTTTAACCCCAAAATAGACCTTATTTATAAAAATCACCAGTTTCTATGCCTTATTAGGCTTTTAAATCTGCTCAAGTTACCTATAATAGCCTGAAATTCGCATCCCAGATGTAGGCACCCAATGGACCAAAATAAAGAATTAAAGAAAGCCGGCCTTAAAGTCACCTTGCCTAGATTAAAAATCCTGCAAATTTTGCAGGAACCAACAAATCAACACATCAGTGCAGAAGACGTGTACAAGATTTTGATCGAACAAGGTGAAGAGATTGGACTGGCTACCGTATATCGGGTTCTCAATCAGTTTGACGATGCCGGCATTTTAAATCGCCATCATTTTGAAGGCGGTAAATCGGTATTTGAAATCAGTCACAAAGAGCATCATGACCACTTGGTCTGCTTAAAATGTGGCAAAGTTATCGAGTTTGAAGACGACCTGATTGAACAGCGTCAGGAACAAATCGCTAAAGACAACAACATGAAGCTTACGCATCACAGTTTGTATCTTTATGGTGAATGTACCGACGAAAACTGTGACAATCTCGATTAATATAAATAAGGAGTCTGACGACTCCTTTTTTATTTCTGCAGCAAACTCATCGTTCACAAAGTAAATTTTTTTTCGCTATAGATTGAGAACACTTTTTCCCAAATCTCCCCTACCTTGCCGTCGCCAATCTGATTGTCACCCACTTTTACAACCGGCAGGATCTCCTTACCTGAGCTGGTGATCCAGACTTCATCCGCAGACAGTAATTCGCCTACGGTAATGACCTCTTCAAACAGTTCAATGCCTGCCATTTTAAGGCACTCCAGTACCAGCATTCGGGTGATCCCCGGGAGCAGCTGGTTATCCAGCGGCGGTGTAAATGCCTTGCCATCCTTAATGATAAACACATTACTACTGCTTGCCTCTGTGATCTCCCCCTGATGGTTATACAGCAGCGTTTCGGCATTACCTTCTTTAACGCTTTGCTGGAAATGCATCACATTGCCCAGCAGCGCCGTCGACTTAATATGACAACGTTCCCAGCGTAAATCTTCGGCCAGTGACACGCTGGCCCCCGGGTGTGCATGGCGGTCGGCTTTAACCGGCGCCGATAAGGCAAAGGCAAAACCAAATACCGTAGGCGTAACGCCTTGTGGATAAGCGTGATAACGGCGGGTATCTGCACCACGACTAATATGCAGATAAACACCGATATTGTCGCCTAAGGCTTCACGGTTTTCGTCGATCAGTCGCTGTACCAGTGCCTGCCACTCATCCCTGTCGATTTTATAATCAATTTCAATGGCTGCCAGACCTTTGGCAAAACGGGTCATATGCTGGCTGAACCCCACCATTTTACCTGTATAACTGGGGATCACTTCGTAAATCCCGTCACCGAACAGAAAGCCGCGATCCAGCGGCGAAATACGGGCTTGTTCCAACGGCACAAATTCGCCGTTTAAATATGCTATGGTCATGAGAATCTCGTTGAGAAAACGCCCGGTCCACAGACCTGAGAAGATAGCCAGCGTTGAATTGCAGCTTGCTGTAGCAGCCACCTCGCTCTGGCATCGTTAGCGTCGAGTTGATAAAAAGTTATCTTATCACCGGGAATGCCCTGTGCGAAATGATTCAGATCACATCGGGCAATGGTCCCGGCTTTGGGATAACCGCCGAGCGTTTGCCGGTCAGCCATCATTACTATGGGCTGACCATCGGGCGGAATTTGCATCGCGCCCAGGGCAATGGCTTCTGAATATAAAGCCCGAGAGGGCAGCTCAATGGCCGGACCGTTTAGTCGGTAGCCCATGCGGTCGACCTGCGGTGTAATGGTGTATTCACTGCTGAGTAATCGCTGCCACTGCAATGAGGTCAGCCAGTCATGCTGATAACCAGGCACTAAGCCCACCCGGACTGAAGATTGATAATCAGGGATCAGTAGCCCAGGTAACATGCCGGGTAGTTTTTGCTCTGTTGTCACGCTGGCAATCGACACTTCGTCACTTGCTGTTAAAGGTTTACCGTCATTATGCAAACCGCCCAGCTGTTCACGCTTTACCATACTGGCACTGCCAACCACCCGGGGAAACTCAAAGCCGCCCTGAATCGCCAGATAGTGTTTGCTGCCAATTCTTGCCGGCGCCACAACAAGCTGCTGACCGGCGTTAACCTTTATCGACTGCCAGCTTTGCTGTAGCTGATTATCCAGGGTGATCTCAGCGGCTGGCCCCGTTATGCTCACCACGGCCGGAGCGGTAAATTCCACGCCGAGGCCACCGATAAACTCGATGGTTGTAGCGCTTGGCTGGCCGCACAGTAAATTAGCCAGCGAAAACGCATAGGGATCCAGCGGGCCCGACTGACAAAAGCCCTGATGTAGTTGCCCTTGCCGGCCAGCATCTACCGGATAGGCGGTTAAATCGATACGAGTAAAACGTACTGCCATCAGGCCGACTCCCCTGCTGTCTGCGCCAGCGCGTGATACTCATCTTCACTGATGGCATAAAACTCGACCTTGTCGCCTGCCTGCATTAACGTGGGCTCTTTAGCGCCGGGTTTATATAGATTCACCGGGCAAAGACCGAGTAAATGCCAGCCACCAGGCGAAACATCCGGATAGACTGCGGTCTGGCGATCGGCTATCGCAACAGCGCCCTTAGGTACCGCTTTGCGCGGGTTTGCCAGACGCGGGGTAGCCAGCTCAGCGTCTAATTCCCCAAGATAGGCAAAGCCTGGCGCAAACCCTACCGCGAAAACGGTGTAAATTGAATGCTGATGCACCTCAATAATCTCGGCAGCAGTTAATCCAGTGACATTGCTCACCAGCTCAAGATCATTGGCCTCAGGCGCGCCGTACCACACCGGTAGCCGGTGCACAGTGGAGGCGGTCTGACTATTGGTATCGGTTACCGGTAGTTGTTTTACAAACTGATAAACGCCGTGATAATCCACCTCGCTCATATTAAACACCAGCATTAAACTATCGTAGGAAGGTACCAGCTCAGTTAACCAGTGGGGACGATGCGCCTTCAGCGCCTGATGCAGCGCGGTAACCGCCAGGTTCTGCGCGGCCAGATTAGCCCCGCTGGTATAGAAAATAAGACCGTCTTCACCGGCTGGTTGTACTGCCCGTATCGTACCGAAAGGTTGCATATCAGGCGTTAGCTCCCGGCCGGACATGGCTCAGCTTGCGTTTGGTTAACGCTACCCGCAGCGACTCTGCCATGGCGACTGCACCGGGCGAATCCCCATGCACGCACAGGGTATCTACCGGCATGCTTAGCTCACTATTATCGCTGGCAATAATAATTCCGTTATCCATTAATCGGGTAGCTTGTTCATAGGCCTGCTCTTGGTTAAGCACAGCGCCGGGCTCCCTG
>JAYZXK010000553.1:0-7870 GCA_036141415.1 Pseudomonadota bacterium | reverse complement strand
AAGTCTGGTCGACATGGACATGCACTTTACCGTCGGCATACCAGGCCATTAACTCGCGCATGTTGTTGGCATATTCCGCCGGCGCGCGACGGGTAAAGGCGCCAAAAAATACGCCAACTACGGCATATTCTTTTACCAATGCCAGATTGACCGGAAACTTTGGAATGTCGCCACCGGCAAAACCTACCACCAGTAAACGGCCCTCTGGAGCCATATTGCGGGTACAGGTATCAAATAATTTGCCTCCCACCGGGTCGTAAACAACATCAACCCCTTTACCGTTTGTGAGCTCCCGCAGGCGGGTATGAAGATCTTCACTGTTGTAGTTAATGAGTTCATCGGCACCATAGGATTGGGCGAGCTCCAGCTTTTCAGCGCTGGAACAACCGGCAATTACGGTGGCTCCCATGGCTTTGCCGATTTGCACTGCGGCCAGACCGGTGCCGCCAGCTGCTCCTAATACCAACAGCGTCTCGCCAGGCATGACATTGCCGCGTTGTTTTAACGCATAGTGGGCGGTACCATGAGCGAGAATTAAACCGGCCGCTTCATTAAAGGGGATCCCTTCAGGGATCTGAATAAGACGATTAGCCGGGACACTGATAAATTCAGCGCAGGCACTGTAGTTGCCACTTAATCCAACCACGCGGTCACCGGCACTCAGGTGGGTAACATCGTCGCCAACCTGTTCGACTATTCCGGCGAGCTCAGCACCTGGCACGAAGGGGCGTTCGGGCTTGGCCTGATATAACCCTTGTACTAACAGCGCATCCGGGAAATTCACCCCGATCGCTTTAACTTGCACCAGTGCTTCACCTGCCGCCGCCTCGGGCTTGGGCCAGTCGCCAAATTCAAGCTGGTCCAATGGCGCAAACTCGTTACAAATAACTGCTTTCATGTGTCCTCCGGATTATTCGGGTTTTAGCACCACGCGACCGACTACTTTACCGTCACGTAGATCTTCTAAAGTTTTATGCGCACAGCACAATTCGCGTTGAGTGATTTTTATGGGCGATATTTTGCCGGCATGCACCAGTTCCATCAGCTCACCCATATCGGATAAACTGCCTACGAATGACCCTTTGATAGTGATAGCTTTTAAAGGAAGTAGTGGAATGGATAGCGGCATGGCGCCGCCGAATAAGCCGACAACAACCAGCGTGCTGCCTTTATTTAAAGCTTGCACGCCGAACGCTGCACTACGGTCTGAACCAACAAAATCCACTGCTGCGGCGACGCCACCATAAGTGCGTTTGATAAGGGCTTTGAGCGCATCTTTATCACGCGGATCAATAGTAGCATCGGCCCCTTCTGCCAATGCCAGCTTACATTTTTCCTCATCAATATCGGCAACAATGATTTCGCAGTCGAGCAGTGCTTTGGCTATAGCCAGTCCACTCAGGCCAACGCCACCGGCACCAATAATAAGCAGTTGGCGGCCTTTAACGAGCGGTTTAATTTGGTTAATTGCGCTGTAAGCGGTTACGCCGGAACAGGCGTAGGTACAGCCCAGTTCAGCGGGCAAATTGTTTAGCGGGAAAAGGTATTTCCCCTTAGGCACCATAACGTAATCGCTGAATCCACCATCTACCTGTAACCCTATTTGTTGCGGCCGGTAACATAAATGTTCGTTGTCCGCCTCACAAAGTGGACAGGTACCACAGCCAATCCAGGGATAAACGATGACTTTTTCGCCAACGGTTGCCTGGGCGTTTTCACCGCATGCAATCACTTCACCGGCAATTTCGTGACCCAGGGTGAAAGGTAGATTCTGACTGCCTTGCAAATTGATTTTCTGACCGCCGCCTAAATCAAAATGGCCTTCCCAAACATGAATGTCGCTATGACAGACGCCACAGGCCTCTACTTTAATAAGTACCTGTTCGCCCTGAGGTTGCGGTGTCGTTTCCTCAACCTGTGTTAACGCTTCGCCATACGCTGCAAATTTTTCGCTTTTCATCTTATCCTCCCATATTTTGTGAAATATGCTACCGCATAGCGAAACTTTAAGTCTACATAAATTAAGTGAATGAGCCCCAATCACTTTGGCAAGCAATGTAAAACAATGAGTTACAGACTGAATAAACCTAAATAGACAGATTAATTCATGAGTTAGCAGTATCGCATAGTGAAATATAGTTTTACAAAAATACATTTGTTGATCTACTATGCGCTTACTTGAACAAGACAGGAATAACTCTATGACTACTGCTGTATCGATGTATACCGTCGACAACATCGCCGTAATCGAGGTGGACAACCCGCCAGTGAACGCGCTATCTGCTGCGGTTCGCAGCGGTTTACAGGCACATCTTGCGAAGGCTCAACAAGACGATAATGTGGCCGCTATTGTGATTAGTTGTCGCGGGGCGACGTTTATCGCCGGTGCCGATATCACCGAATTTGGTAAGCCGATGCAACCGCCATCTCTCCCCGAGCTATTAGTGGAAATGGATAAGGTCTCCAAGCCTATGATAGCGGCGTTGCATGGTACTGCATTGGGTGGTGGGCTGGAGGTGGCACTGACCTGCCATTATCGGGTGGCACTGTCCTCTGCCAAAGTCGGCTTACCGGAAGTGCTACTGGGCATTTTGCCAGGGGCAGGCGGGACGCAGCGGCTGCCCAGAATCGCTGGCCCTGAACTGGCTCTGGATATGATTACCAGCGGCCGAAAAGTTGCTAGCGACGAGGCAGCCAAACACGGTTTGGTAGATCAGGTCGTAACAGACAATCTGCTGGAAGCAAGCATTGCTTTCGCGAAACAGGTGGTCAGCGACGAACGCCCGCTCAAGCGGATCAGTGAGCTAACCGTTGAGGTTAAGGAGCCGTCAATCTTTGATCAATACCGCGCCAAACTGGCGAAAAGCCGGCGTGGGTTTGAGGCACCACAATTGTGTATCGACGCCATTCAGGCCGCTGCAGAAAAACCTTTCGACCAGGGGTTGAAGCGCGAAAGAGAGTTGTTTCTGCAATTAGTCGAAGGCACCCAGTCAAAAGCCCAGCGGCACATGTTTTTTGCTGAACGCAAAGCCGCGCAAGTGGATGGCATTAGCAAATCGACAGCCACACGCAGTATTGAAAAAGTCGCCATTATTGGTGCCGGCACCATGGGCAGCGGTATTGCGATTAACTTTACCAATAAAGGTATCCCGGTCACGTTATTAGAGCTGAGTTTTGAAGCGCTGGAGCGCGGTATAGCGCATATTCATAGTTATTATGACAGCCAGGTAAAGAGAGGTCGCATGACGTCTGAGCAGGCTGAGCAGGCAAAGAAACTGGTATCCGGTACCGATAGCTATGCCGATTTGAATGAAGTCGATCTGGTCATCGAGGCGGTATTTGAAAGCATGGCCGTTAAGCAGGATGTGTTTACTAAACTGGATCAGTATTGCAAACCCGGCGCTATCCTGGCCAGCAACACTTCTACGCTTAACGTCGATACTATTGCTGCTTTTACCCAGCGTCCACAAGACGTCATTGGTCTGCACTTTTTTAGTCCGGCCAATATTATGCGTTTGTTGGAAGTAGTGCGTGGCAAAGCAACGTCTGATGAGGTGCTTGCAACGGCAATGAAGCTGGCTAAATCCATCAACAAAGTGGGGGTTGTCTCCGGCGTTTGCGATGGTTTCATTGGTAACCGAATGCTGAAAGGTTATGGCCGCGAAGCAGGCGCTTTGTTACTGGAAGGGGTTTCGCCCTCTCGCATCGACAGTGTGATGTATCAGTTCGGCATGGCGATGGGACCGATGGCGATGGGGGATCTGGCCGGCCTTGATGTAGGCTACCGTGTTCGCAAAGAGCGCAGAGAGCGTGGTGAATATGTACCGCCAGCTGATGGGGCAATTGCCGACCGGTTAGTAGAACGGGGGCGATGCGGCCAAAAAACACTGAAAGGCTACTACCGCTATGAAACGGGTTCACGCACACCCATTCCTGACCCGGAAGTGGATCAGGTGATTGCAGAAGCTATGCAGGCGCTGGGCCGTAAACCCAGAGAGGTGAGCGATGCAGAAATCGTCAAGCGACTGATCTATCCACTCATCAATGAAGCCGCACTGATCCTCGAAGAGAACATTGCACAACGCCCTTCGGATATCGATGTGGTGTACATCTATGGCTATGGTTTCCCGGTATATCGGGGGGGCCCGATGTTTTATGCCGACACCGTGGGGTTAAACAACATTGTCGCTGATATGCAAGCGTTCGAGGCACGTTATGGTGACGACTGGAAAGTGGCGCCACTGCTGCAGGATTTAGCTACTACTGACCGCAATTTTGCGGATTTAACAAAATAATTAACCAGGAGAATTGCTGTGAAAGATGCAGTCATTGTTAGTACCGCGCGTACCCCCATCGGCAAAGCGTATCGTGGTTCATTTAATAGTACCCATGGCGCTGAACTGGCCGGTCATGCGATTAAGCATGCCGTTGCCCGGGCAGGCCTTGAAGGGCAGGAAGTGGAAGATGTGTTGCTCGGTTGTGGTTTACCGGAAGGGGCGACTGGCGGCAACATTGCCCGTCAGGCAGCATTGATGGCTGATCTGCCTGTTTCTACGGCAGGGGTGACCATCAACCGCTTTTGTTCTTCCGGGTTACAAGCAATCAGTATGGCCGCTCAGCGCATTATAGTAGATGGCGTGCCGGTTGCCGTTGCAGGTGGACTGGACTCTATTTCACTGGTGCAAAACGAACGCATGAATAAGTACCGTGCCCACAGTGAAAAACTCAAGGCTAAGCATCAGGATATCTATCTGACCATGATAGAAACGGCTGAAATTGTCGGTAAACGCTATGGCATCAGCCGTGAGCAAATGGATGAGTATGCGTTGCAAAGTCAGCAGCGCACGGCCGCCGCGCAACAAAATGGCATTTTTGACAACGAAATTGTGCCCATGGACGTGACGTTTGAGAAGTTTGATAAAGCCACTAAAACCAGTGAAATGGTAAACGATACAATCAGCGTAGATGAATGTAATCGTCCTTCAACCACGCTGGAAGGCCTGGCGGGCCTGAATCCAGTGATGGAAGGCGGCACGATCACGGCAGGCAATGCCAGTCAGCTATCTGACGGAGCTTCTGCCAGCGTGTTGATGTCTGATCAGGAAGCGGCACGGCGAAACCTGCCTGTACTTGGCACCTACCGCGGCATGGTTGTTACCGGTTGCCAACCCGACGAAATGGGTATTGGACCGGTCTTTGCAGTACCAAAATTGTTGCAGCGTCATGGTCTTACCGTCAATGACATTGGTCTTTGGGAACTGAATGAGGCGTTTGCTGTGCAGGTGCTTTATTGCCGCGACAAACTGGGCATCGATAACGACAAGCTCAATGTGAATGGCGGTGCTATTTCTATTGGTCACCCCTACGGCATGAGTGGGGCGCGGATGGTTGGTCATGTGTTGCTGGAGGCACAGCGTCGTAAAGCGCGCTATGCGGTTACCACTATGTGTATTGGTGGTGGCATGGGAATGGCTGCACTGTTTGAAATCAATAATTAGTGTTTACCCTCGCGGGCGCCGGCTGTTCGTGAGTGCCACATCATGATCACGCTGGTGCTTTTTATTGCCCTTCTGGCCACCGCAATGGGCCAGAGTGTGGTAATGACCATTTTGCCATCGCTGGGCAGAGAGACAGGCATGTCTGAGCTCCAGGTAGCCAGTATTCTGTCTTCCTCTGCGCTAATTTATGCGCTGGGTAGTACCCAGTGGAGTAAGTTTGCGGAGAGTCATGGCAATCGAAAAACGCTTTTGATCGGCCTGGCAGGCTACTCTGTGGGCACGTTTGGCTTCGCCTCAGTATTCTGGTTAGGTTTGAACCTGTGGATCACCGGCCCGCTGGTGTTCATCCTGTTGTTGATCGCCAGAATGGCACAGTCAACGGTCATGTCGGCTACGCCGCCTGCGGCAATAGCATATGTTGCCGCGTATACGCGAAAGCATAACCTGCCGCCCATCGCCCTGATGGGGCGGGTTACCTCCGCGAACAATCTGGGTCAAATCTTTGGCCCTGGATTTGCCGGTTTGCTGGTTGGGTTTGGACTGGTCACGCCGCTGTTTGCCATTATTTTACTGACATTTTTAGCGTTACTGTTAGTTTGGCGAAAATTACCTGAGCAGGCTCGTGATGACACTGAGACGTCAGATCAGGTTATTCGTCAATCGCCGGTCCACGGGCTACCCACAACGCCATTAATCCTTTTTGCCATACTGATATTCCTGTGTATGGCCATGTTGCAACAATCGCTGGTCTTTTTACTTATTGATGCCTTCCATTACGGTAATGTGGAGGCGGCTCAGAAAGCCGGTATGGGCATGACCTTAAGCGCGCTTGCCGCCTTTGCCATTCAATGGACCGTGGTTCAGCGCAGCCGCCTGAGTCTGAAGATGTCGCTCATTTGCTCAGCCTTGTTTATGACGTGCGGTTATCTGGCTATTACAGAGGCAGATGCATTAAATGTCATTTATCTGGGAATGGCGGGGGTAGGGTGTGGTGTAGGTATTGGTTACCCCACTGTTACGGCTGCTGCAACGTATCATTGTCCGCCAACCAAACGCGCTAAAGTGACCGGCTTGATTACTGCATCGCCGGCGGTTGGTTATGTCATTGGCCCGCCTATTGGTGCCATTTTATATAACCTTGATGTGCATTCTCCCTTTGCATTATGCGCTGTACTGAGTGCTGTTCTGATGTTGATCCCCTTTTATATTCATAGTCAATCAACAGTTTTACGATCGTAAAAAACTGCTGGTAATCTATTTTTTGCTTTCGCATTGCGAAATAGTGTTCTATTAAATTGACACTGTGTTTCGCTGGTGTTATTTTTTGTGTTGAAAAGTGAACATATGGTTAACAATATTGTCACTACCTGACCAGGAGCAAGAGAAAACATGTACCCAACCAACCATGCCAGCAAGACCAAGAATACGTTTTCGTATTCATTATTAACGCTTTGTATGCTTTCCGTTCTGCAGCCTGCCGCGGCTCAGGAAAAGAAAACCGAGAAAGCCGCCGATAAATTATTTGAAAAGATTGAAGTCACCGCCAGAAAACGCGTTGAATCAATTCAGGATGTGCCGATTGCCATTACAGCCTTTGGTGAGAAGCAACTGGATGCAATGAAATTTCGCAATACCAATGACCTGTCGGTAGGGATTGCTAATGTCGTGCTGGAAGATGTGGGATCAGCACGAGGTGTGGCCAACTTCTCTATCCGTGGATTGGGCATAAACAGTTCAATCACGTCCATTGATCCCACAGTAGGGGTTTTCGTTGATGGCGTATTCATTGGTACCAATGGTGGTGTGGTACTGGATATGTTTGATGTGGCCCGCATTGAGGTACTGCGCGGACCGCAGGGAATTTTATTTGGACGAAATGTGACCGGTGGGGCTATCCTGATTACCACCAAGCAACCCGAAGATGTGTTTTCAGCGAAAGTACGTGGCTCCGTGATAGGCGGTGGACCGGGAGGTCTTAATAAAACGATTCAGGGCGCTGTCGATATTCCGTTAGCCGACAATCTGTTTACCAAGGTATCGGTCTATCATAACGATGACGACGGTTGGTTTGAAAATAAGTTTGATGGCAGCGATCACGGCGCGGTAAAGCAAACACTGATTCGCTCAACCACGTTGTGGGAGCCTACCGATGATCTGTCCATCACGCTAAAATATGAGAATCTAGATCTTGATGGGGATGGCCCGTCAGGTCAGAACCACACTAATGGCATGGGCATTAACCCAAATCTTGCCTTTTCCGGTGCTCATCCGCTTGCACCAATAGCAGTTACTTTTGACCGCGACAGTCATGATTTCTCAATCAATGAGCCAGGCTGGCAAAAGGTAGAAACTGACCTGTTGTCATTAAACCT
>JAYZXK010000552.1:0-3453 GCA_036141415.1 Pseudomonadota bacterium | reverse complement strand
AGTGCGCTGCTGGCAAATCAGCAGACCTTCGTGGTAAATGGGCAGGGTGGGGCGCTGAAAACCATTCCGGCAATCCAGCCCGAAGATAATGTAGCCAATGTCGCTATTGATTATAGGTTGGATGGCAAAGCCATGAGCGTTACGGTAACCATGACGTTTACCGGTCAGGTAGAAACAAACCTGCGTAACTACTATCAGTTTTCACCAGAGAAACGGGCGGTAGCCGAACAAATACTGGCGCCGTTTGTTCACGAAAACCGGTTAACCTCGTATACCGCTACAGACCCGGCTGACATCGCCACACCGTTCGTGCTTAGGGGGGAGTTTAACAATCTGCTGGAAGTGACAGACGATATTGAACGTTTTCATTTCACTTTTCAAAATGCACAGATCCTCAAGGTGTTTACCGGCTTTGCGTCCATGCAGCCGCCGGCTGAGCGGCATCAGAGCCTGTACATTCAAATTCCGATTACGGTTAACGTAACCTCAACCTATCCTGCGCCCTGGGCAGATGCCAAACTTACTTATAAGGGGCAGGCGAAAAATTACCAGAATCCGTTTTTTGAAATTACCCATAGTGCCGATATGAGCGACAGTGAAGTGGTGAGTAAGGCGACCTTTGTTTTGAATGCACAAACCATATCAGTGAGTGACTATGCTGAGTTGTATCATGCCGTCGACGCGTTTCAAAAAGACAGTGAAAGTTTGTATGTCTTTGAGCGCACCGGTTCAGCAATACAAAAAACAGCGCCTCAAAACCTGACAGAGCAAATAGCCCATGGCCGCTCGCTGCTCGATAATGGCCGATTTGACGAAGCCCTCAGTTACATTGAGGGACTGGCCAGTTACCATGCAGATAACGGTGAAGTACAGTTCTTATTGGGGATTGCGCAGGGCTTCCAGGGTAATGATGAGCTATCAGAGTCTGCTTTTAAGCGTGCAGAAGCCTTAGGTTATCAGTATTAAACAGGTTAAAAGGAATTAAGCATGAAGTTATTTCTCCCTGTGACACTGTTGTTGTGTATTGGCCTGCTTAACGGCTGTGCGTCCACCGAGCCAGACAGCCCACAGTTGGTGTCCGCAGAAACCAGGCTGCAAGAAAAGGTCAGCCAATACCCGAATGATTCACTGGCACTCAGAGAGTTGGTGCAGTATCAGTTAGATACTTTTGATAAAGATCCCGATTTTGCATTGTTCGAGCGGTTGGAAAATAATCTGCAAAAAGGGCTCGAAATTGCGCCATCGGAGCGCTTTTTTGCTTATCACTATTATCGGATTAATCTGCAACTTGCCTTTGTTGAAGGACAGTACGACCAGTCAAAGTGGCAAGCGTTTTATAACGAGCACCCGTTCCTGGCCAGGCTCGATTTAGCCCCGCCGATTTACCTCAATTATCTGCTTAACGATTTGCAAGGGGCAGACAAGATTGCCGTTCTGCAGCAAAGCCTGCAGGATAATCCGTTTTTTATGAATGCCTATCTGGAGCTGGCGAGACATTATTACCAGGAAGATGAAGTAGAACTGGCGTCTTATCTTATGCAAGCCGCCCGTAAGCACAATGAAGAGGCGGTTGAGGTTCTGTCTGATCTTATCCACTATCGCACCAGCTATGTAATGCAACAGATGTGTCATAGTGACGTGGATTACGCCTTCCCAGCGTTAGTTGATGATGCTCGCACACTTACACAAATGGCACCCGGCGAAGCCTTTTTTCAGTCGCAGCTTGCCGACTCCTTTCGTTTAAGCGGCAAATATCCGTTAGCGATCTTTGCCGCTGCTAAGGCAGCAGAGTTGGATCAGT
This sequence comes from Pseudomonadota bacterium, assembly GCA_036141415.1. Taxonomy (GTDB): domain Bacteria; phylum Pseudomonadota; class Gammaproteobacteria; order Enterobacterales; family Alteromonadaceae; genus Alteromonas. The sequence continues at coordinate 1,652 of JAYZXK010000552.1, read as the reverse complement.
CTTATCAGGACTTTTTAATCGAACTTTACTTATGGGATACCCGACTCGATAAGATAGACAGTTTTGTTGGCGACGAGAGTCAACAGAAAAACGAGCTTATTGTGCTAACTAAGCTCTATTCGAGCATCGCGGCCGAAAACTGGCAACAGGCTGCCCGGTTGGCAAATACCTTCAGTACACTGGAAGATGCCTCAGCCTATGGGGTGATTTACGGCGCCTACAGCGCCGCTATTAACGGTGATCCTGAAATTCGGGATAAGTTGTTAGGTGAGTTAGGCACCAGAATTGAGCTGGATGAATGGCAACAGCAAATGCTGGCATTTGCTCAGGGCACGATTAGTGAAACCCAATTAATGACAGCGGCAGATGACCGATGCAAACAAACCGAAGCAATGTTCGTAGCGGCATTACATCACATCGAAAACGGGCAGCAAAAACAGGCCGATAGGTACTGGCAACGAATTCTCGACCTGGGCGTAATTAACTATTTTGAATATGGCGCTGCACGTAATCGGGTTAAGGCGCTTAAGGCTGCTTCACAGGCACGTTAAGTGTTGCCGTGGATGCTGGCGAGCTGGCTGGTGCTGCGCGGTATTTGCGTGCCAGTATCACTACGGCGATATTGCCTACAACGCCTGGCAGGATCCAAAAAGCATATTGCCAGGCACCAATGTCACTGAACAGGGTGCGCCCGCCAAAGGCAAAGAAGGCAGTGTAAGCGCCAATGCCAGTACCGATGTAGCCGGAAAGATGTTCTACCAGCCACGCTTTTGGCGCGACTTCTTTAGCAAAAATAAAACGTAACTGACCCCAGGCAATCATCAGACCGAGCGGCGCAAAGACCATCATTAACACCTGCTCGTACCTAATCCCCATGTAGCCTGAGCCAATGCTGGTGAAAACCAGTAAAACAGCCGGTGCAACACGAGCCGGAGTGCGCAACGACTCGCGGTTGTGCTTAGCTTCAAGGGCCCATTGCCCGCCCATTAACGAGGTAAACATCACCAGTCCTAGGTGCACTAAAAAAGCACCAAAGCGCTGAAAATAAGGGATCGCCCTGGGATTATTCAGCAGCTCCGAATGCCCCATAGTAGGCACGACAATCCAGAACAGTGCCAGTATAGCGCCGCTAACAATTGAGGTGAGCATGGTGCGGCGGAAGTAAATGCCAAACCGGCGATGGTTAAAGCCGCCCTTACGACCAAAAATCGGCAGCCAGAATAACAGCAGTCCCAAACCCCCGGTGAATATATGTAAACACAGTAAACCTTGTTGAATATAGTGCATAACCAAATCTCCTTAACCTTGTGTTAAGCAGACTATCGGGTAAGCCTGGTTAGCCGTAGTGGCAAAAGTCACAAGATAAAAGATGACTTTTGGCCTATTCCAATTATGCGGCAATTCGCCAATACTGGCAGTTATGAAAAAATACTTCCCTAAAATTGAAGCTGAGCTGCTGGTGGCAATTATCACTATTGCCGTAGTGGCGGCAGCAAATGTTTGGCTAATGAGCGGAACCAGTCGTCTCGGGCCGGTAAATCTGTTTGCAACGCTGGCGATATTTGTGCTGTTTGCCCTGGCATTTCTGTTTGTCACCCGCGATAAGTCTTACCGTCACGATACTTCAGTCAGAGTTGTTCTGTTGATTATTG
>JAYZXK010000551.1:0-3605 GCA_036141415.1 Pseudomonadota bacterium | reverse complement strand
GCGTTTTTTGCTGTGCATGCCGGGATCGCACTGAATGAGCTGGTGTTATGGGGCAGTACGTTCCGTTACTGGGTGCTGGAAGCATCCCCTAATTTTTTCTTCATACTCGATTTTACTTACTGGCTGGACGGCCCGCTGTTGTTCTTGTTTATTGGCGCGATTTCCCGCAATCACTTCCGGTGGCAGCGCTGGCATGCGGCCCTGGCCGCGCCGGTGCTAATGTTTGCCGTGTTTATTTATTTTCATTTCTACGCGTTGTCTTTTGAGCAAAAATACGCCCTGATAAAAGACTACACCTTCGCTGATTTCAATTATGTGCTGGTCGACTTTATCGCCAAAATGACCCGGGTCGCTTTTGCTGGTCTGTCAATTTATTATTTACACAAGGCCGATCCGCAGGTAACCCAGAAATTTAACGTGCCCCAATGGCTGCCCAAAGTATTAATGGCCTTTACCGGGATTCTGATTTGGGAAATGCTGTTAAGTATGCTGAAGGTGTATCACTCGCTCTACGTTTTACCTAATTACGACATTGTTGAGTATGTAGGCCTTGCTTCCTACTACATGCAGTTTGCCCTGATCAATGCGGTATTGTTTATGGCGGCTTCGCACTTTTTAAGTGCCGGGACCATCAAGCCTAAACCGGCAGAAAAGGAACCGGTAAACATGGCGATTGTGGAAAAGCTGGAGGCAACCATGAAAGCGGAACAGCCCTATCTCAATCAAAATTTATCCTTTGAACGGCTGGCCGAAAAGCTGGATATTCCGGTCAAAGAGCTTTCCAACACCATCAACCGTTATTACGAAGTCAATTTCTACGAGTTTATTAATAACTACCGGATCCTGGAGGCAAAGCGCCTGCTGGAGGATCCGGAGCAGTTTGATAAAAGTATTACTGACGTGTTTTATGATGCCGGCTTTAATAGTAAATCGGTGTACAACACTTTGTTTAAAAAGCGTTTTAATAAGACACCCAGTCAGTATCGCAAAGACTTTAAACAGCAACTGGCGAAACAAACCGCTTAACATAACAAGCTTCAACACAAGCCCATCGATAACACAGCATAACACCGAAGTCGCCGGTAGCTTGCCGGCTGGTTAAACGTTACTGCGTTCTCATATCGACTTGTCAATGTTTGATTGGTCGCTGGTTGCAGTCGGCTTTACAACAATCCCGAATTAAGCCGTTGCAAAGCAGATAGGAATGTTCTTATGTGAAACAATCCGGGGTTAGGTTTTGACAATCCGCCGATTTCAGTAAGAATTTGCCGGATAACCGGCACCAAGGACATCTTCTTTATGGTCAGAATACTGTTTATTAGTTTCATCTTCAGCCTGCTGTTAACCGGCTGCCAGCCACAAAACAGAGCTGCACAAGCCGCCAGCGAAGAAATCACGGCCCAGCAACCTGGCAATAGGGAAAGCAGCGAGATTTTATTGTTCGCTTCGTTTCGGGGTAATGGTGAGGACGGACTGCACTTATCATATAGCGAAGATGGCCTTAACTGGACAGCCCTGAATAATGACGAAAGCGTTTTGGCCCCACAGGTTGGCACAAAGTTAATGCGTGACCCGGTGATTATCCGCGGGCCGGATAACCGTTTTCACATGGTATGGACGTCTGGCTGGGAAGACGCCGCAATTGGCCTTGCCCACTCAGATAATCTGCGTGACTGGAGCGAACAGGTATTAGTACCGGTAATGAAAGACTTTCCGACTGCAAAGAATGCCTGGGCACCAGAAATTTACTGGGATGACGCTACACAGCAATACTGGATCTATTGGGCATCGACAATCCCGGGCACCTACCCGGACACCGAAAAGCAAGCCGACAAAGGCTGGGATCACCGCATCTTTGCCACCACTACCAAAGACTTTCATACCTTCACACCCACTGAATTATTCTACCAGCCCGGTTTTAATGTCATTGATGCGGCGATTGTGAATACCGGGGAGAACTACACCATGTTGGTGAAAGATGAAACCCGCTACCCGCCGGCTAAACACTTGCTGGTTGCAACCGCCACCACTATTCACGGCCCCTGGCAGTTACAGCAAGCGCCTTTTTCGCCAAGCGGTGTATGGGTTGAAGGACCCGCCATTATTGAACTGGATGGTTGGTATTACGTGTATTTCGATCAGTATATAGAGCATAGTTTTGGGGTAATGCGCACCCGCGATTTTAATGAATGGGAAAACCTGACCGAGCAATTAAATATGCCCCAGGGGAGTCGTCATGGTTCGATAGTGAAGATTACCCACGAGGAACTGTCGGCGTTAATGTAACTCGACATTATTTGTTCCATATACGGGATATTTTTTTGATATCTGATACGGCGTAGCCATCGATTGTTTGCGTGATTGAATCTGAGTGTTAATGTTTTTTACATTAGTTTAATTCAGGTTTTACAATATGTGGCTCAACTGGTTTATCCGCTCGATTTTGTATTGCGCTACCACCACAGTATTGACCGGATGTGCGAATCAGGTTACTCAGCAAGGTGTCCGGGTCTTCGACGAGGCCGCTCTGTTAAGGCAGTGCCAGCCCGCTAATGGCGCTACACCTACGCGTTGTGATTTTGCGCCGGCACTCATCGGTGATGCCCGCCACTATCGGGTGGAAATGACCATTAAACCAGCAAGCACGCCCTGGGTGTATGCGGAATCCCGTCGGTTAATGCATTCATCTGCCATAGCAATTGAACAACAAAACCTGTCATTTTTGGTCAACACCCGTCAGCCTGATGGTCAGCCAATACAGCCGGATACCTACCAGGGATCACCCGGGCTAACTTTGTGGTTACCCGGTGAATTACACGAAGTCGAACAGATCGCTATTACAGCGACAACGCCTGATAAAAGACTATTTATTCTTGGTGACTCAACAGTCTGTGATCAAAATCCGCAATGGGAGAAGCCGGCTATCGCCCGATACAGCGGCTGGGGTCAGGTATTACCCGCTTATCTGAACCAGCAGATATCAGTGGTCAATTATGCTGATTCCGGCGAAGGTACTCAGGCCTTTAATATCGAAGACGGCGAGTTATTCGCGCCCATTGCCGCACAGCTACGAGAAAAGGACATCGTGTTGATTCAGCTTGGTCACAACGATAAAACTACCTCAGCAGCTGTGTACGAGGAGCGCCTTAGTAACTTGTTGTTATTTATTAAAGCCCGTGGCGCGCTACCTATACTTGTGTCGCCGATGATCCGCAATCACGGGATCAATCTGGCTCAGCAGCATCAGTGGCCGCAGCTCGACGTGCGACGGTCGCTACAAAAGGTCAGTCAGATACAGGACATCCCCTTAATTGACCTTATGGCGATCTCAGACGCGTGGGTGACTGAGTCAGGCCAGACGGCCGCTCAACAGTATTTTGTGCCAAAGGATCGTACTCATTCCAATGAGGCCGGGGCACATATCTTTGCCAGCATGCTGGTAGAAGACATTACTCGCCGGCAGTTGCCGCTGGCCGAATACGTTATCTCTCGTTGAAATTTGCTATACCCGGAAGAATAGGACTCTGTTGCCATGAAATGGTTATCTTATAAATTTCTTTATGCACTGCGTAGATGTGTTCATTGTGTCTGTGCATTTTTGCTAA
>JAYZXK010000550.1:0-3382 GCA_036141415.1 Pseudomonadota bacterium | reverse complement strand
CCATGATTGGCACCGCCCGTCCTCTGGCCATTGCCATGTTTAGTTTTACTGCCCTGGCATTTGGCTGTTTAGTCTATGCATTTGTTACCGATGACTTTTCGCTTAATTACGTTGCGCAGAATTCTAACAGCCGGTTGCCGGTGTACTATAAGGTCACAGCGGTTTGGGGCGGGCACGAAGGTTCGTTTTTACTTTGGGTGCTGATGTTGTCACTGTGGACAGTGGCCGTGGCCCTGTTTAGCCGCGGCATCCCGCAAATCATGATCGCCCGGGTACTGGCAGTGCTTGGCATGGTATCCGTGGGTTTTTATTTGTTTATTCTGCTCACCTCCAATCCTTTCGACAGCATGCTGCCTTATTTCCCGGTGGACGGCCGGGACTTGAATCCGTTGCTGCAGGATTTTGGCATGATCATTCACCCGCCTATGTTGTATATGGGGTATGTCGGGTTTTCTGTGGCGTTTGCGTTTGCGGTGTCTGCGCTGCTTTCCGGACAGCTGGACTCAACCTGGGCAAGATGGTCCCGTCCCTGGGTGATTGCCGCCTGGAGTTTCCTGTCGGTAGGCATTGCGCTCGGGAGCTGGTGGGCCTATTACGAACTTGGCTGGGGCGGCTGGTGGTTCTGGGATCCGGTAGAAAACGCCTCCTTTATGCCTTGGCTGGTGGGCACTGCATTAATGCACTCACTGGCTGTAACTGAGAAACGTAAAGCGTTTAAATCCTGGACAGTATTGTTGGCGATTGCCACCTTCTCGTTAAGTTTATTAGGTACCTTCCTGGTGCGTTCCGGGGTGATAGTATCGGTACACTCCTTTGCCAGCGACCCGGCTCGTGGACTCTTTATCCTGGGTATTCTGGTGTTATTAACCGGTTTCAGTTTAGTGCTTTATACGCTGCGTGCGCAGCAGTTAAAAAGCCCGGGCCGATACCAGCTATTTTCCCGTGAAGTATTGCTGATGGGGAATAACGTATTCCTGTGTGCGGCAACGCTGGTTGTTTTGTTAGGGACGTTATTACCTCTGGTGCATAAAGAGCTTGGACTGGGCTCGATCTCCATTGGTGCACCGTTCTTTAATCAGATGTTCACGCTGCTGATTGTGCCCTTTGTATTGTTTTTGGGCCTTGGGCCACTGACCCGCTGGAAACACCAACCGGCCTCCCAGGTACAAAAAACGCTATTAATTGCCTTTGGCTTAAGTGTAAGCGCTGGTGTATTAATCAACTTTGCATACGATGCGCCTACTTACATGGCGGCGCTGGGACTGGTGCTTAGCGCCTGGATCCTGATTACGACAATCCTGGAAGTAGTACAACGAGTGTCTGCCATGGACACCAGTCTGAGTGCTTTCGAACGCTTACGTAAGCTCACGCCCAGTCATTGGGGCATGATCCTTGGTCACCTGGGCTTTGCGGTAACGCTGATTGGCATCACGCTGGTAAGCAATTACGAAGTGGAAAGAGACGTTCGCATGATGCCCGGCGAGTCGGTCACCTTATCAGGATATGAATTTGCCTTCCGTAAGGTCGAGCAACGCACCGGGCCGAACTATACCGCCGATGTGGGGATTTTTGATGTATACGAGTCGGGTGATAAGCTGGTCCATCTTGAGCCCGAGAAACGCCTGTATCTGGTGCAGCGTATGCCGATGACGGAAGCCGGAATATATTCGACTATCTTCAGGGATCTTTTTATCGCAATGGGAGAGCCGCTGGACGATGGTGCCTGGGCGATACGGGTTTATATCAAACCCTTTGTCACCTGGATCTGGGCCGGAGCCGTCATAATGGCTATTGGCGGAATATGCTCGATGAGTGATAAACGTTATCGTATGGCTAAAGTGGCTAAAGTGCGCGCTTCGGTGAGAAGTGTGGCAACCGGCGAGGAGGCTAAAGCATGAAAAAGTTAATGATTTTTGGCGTGCCGTTGCTGGCCTTTCTGGTGTTGGTGGTTTTTTTGTTCAGTGGTTTGTTTTCTGATCCCAGGGAGCTTGATTCTCAGGTTAAAGGCAAACCTATGCCGGCTTTTTCGTTGCCGGACCTGATGAAACCGGAAACGACTTATACGCCTGAGGTATTCAAAGGTAAGATAACTTTACTGAATGTGTGGGGCGTGTGGTGCGTGACCTGTGCCGTGGAATTGCCTTATCTGACTGAGCTTACTGAACAGGAAGGGATCAGCATCGTTGGTTTATATTTCGATCAGGATCTGGATCCGGAGTTCGGCACCAAAACCTTAAACCGGGTTCAGCAGGAAGTGAATGAGATCACTAACCGGTTTGGCAACCCGTATCAGTTTCATATTTTCGATGTGTACCGTGATACAGCACTAGACCTGGGGGTAACCGGCGCACCTGAGCATTTCCTTATCGATCACAACGGAGTGATCCGCATGCACCACATCGGTGATATCAACGAACGTGTCTGGAATAATAAAGTGGGCCCGTTATACGCGCAGTTAGTAAGGGAACTGGCGCAGGAGAATAGTGCTGAATGAAAACAGTAATTCTGACGGTCTTATTACTTATCTCTGCATCGGTTGCGGCGACTGAAGATAGCTATGAGTTTGACACACCGCAGCAGCGTCAGCTGTTTTTGTCGCTCACCGAGGAGCTGCGCTGTCCCATGTGTCAGAACCAGAATATTGCCGATTCTGACGCCATGATTGCCCATGACATGCGTCGTAAGGTGTATAACCTGGTGAAACAGGGTAAAACCGGTGATGAAGTCATTGACTACATGAAAACCCGCTATGGCGATTTTATCAGCTATAAGCCACCGGTAACGCCGGTGACTATGTGGTTATGGCTGGCGCCGGTGTTATTTGCCTTGCTGGCGTTTGTGATAGTTATTGTGCGTCGGAAATCGACACCGCCTGAAGACATGGCCGCCAAACTGGCCAAAGCTGAGGCGATGTTAAAGCAGGGTGATAAGTAATGTCGTGGATGTTTATTGGGGCTGTCGTTGTATTGATAGCCATGTTGGTCCTGCTGGTGGTTTTGCCCTGGTTTAAGCAGCGTCCGGAACAGGAAAATCTGACCCAGGCTAACATTGCCGTGGTTAAAGAGCGCTTAAAGGAATTACAGCGCGAAGTCGACGAAGGATTGCTCAGTGAGCAGGATATGCGTCAGGCTAGTGATGAAATTAAAATATCGCTGGTAGAAGAGCAACAGGCAGAATCTAAAGGATCGGCAAATGCTTCTTTTGTACTGGCTTGTGGCGCGTTGCTGGCCTTGCTGGTTGGTGGCTTTGCATATTTTAAAGCCAGTAATCTTGATCATTTGCAGGACGCGCAGGCAGCGCTTGATGCGTTACCCAAGCTCAGTGCCAAGCTGGCCAAAGCTGAGGCGATGTTAAAGCAGGGTGATAAGTAATGTCGTGGATG
>JAYZXK010000549.1:0-4843 GCA_036141415.1 Pseudomonadota bacterium | reverse complement strand
TTTCTGTTCTCCATTACACTGATTGTATGCCTGAAGTCAGTATTCGGGGGTTTATTCTATGGTGACATTGGTACACCATCCAGCGCCATTGGTTTAAGTGGTGACGATGCCGACCCGGATCAGTCTATCCCTGATTTTGTTCCCCGCCATACCCACAACGCCGACTGGGGCTGGGTTGCCCTTGCCGGTATGATCCGTCAGGTTGATAAAGGTGGTATTGATGAAACCGCTTTTGCCGCGAATATTGCCGGATTCTGCAAGGTTTCTGAGCGCAATGATTTTCGTTTTCAAATCACTGGCGGTGGATTCAGACCACCTGCAGATTTCTGCGTAGATGTCGTTTTAAACGAAGTACTGCTTTTTACGCTGCAGCGCCTGACGGAAATGCTCAACCAGCAGGTTGAGCTTTTTGTCGGCCTGCCGTGAGCCAGGATACACCGCATAAATGCCCAGTTCTTTGCCAACATAGGGCGACAATACCGACACCAGCTTACCCGCCTCCAGCTCTTCGTGGATCAGGGCGCGGGGTAAGTAAGCCAGGCCAAACCCGGCCAATACGCCATGCTTGAGAGTATCGAGAGTGTTGGTACGATACCGCCCCTTTACCGCCATCAGCCTGTCCTCGCCATCCACCCGAAACAACCAGGCTTCAGGTTTGGTACCTTCATATTTGTAGAGCAGACAATGGTGCTTCTCCAGCTCATCGGGGTGTTCTGGTTCTCCGTAGGTTTGCAGATAATCTGGCGTGGCGCAGACTATCCAGTTGGAGTCCACCAGCCGTCTGGCAACCAGCGAAGAATCGGCCAGATTAGCGGTACGGATCGCCAGATCGAAACCTTCATCAAGAATATCCACCACCCGGTTAGTCACCCTAAGCTCAACTTCAATGCCAGGGTATTGTTCGCAAAATTCGACTAATGCCTGGTTAAGCACCAGATTGGCCGTCACCACCGGCATGGTTATTTTAATCCGCCCGCGAATATCGCTGCTGTAACCGGCAACCACGTCTTCGGCATCCTGCAAAGCCTGCTGGGCCAGTTTAGCCTTTTTATATAGTGCCTGTCCGGCATCTGTCAGGCTAAGCTTGCGGGTAGTGCGATAGAGCAGTTGCACATTTAGGGCTTTTTCCAGCCGCGCCACCCGCTTACTGACCACCGACATGGTTATTTCATACTTTGCCGATACTTTGGAAAAAGAGCCTTCTTCCACCACATAGACAAACAATAACATGTCATCTGCTTTTACCATTTTACGTGTCTGGTCTCGTGTATTTGTGCAAAAAAGGAAACAATCATATTGGATCTGAATATAGATTAACAGTCAGCACAGTTGTAGAGTCCATTGTATAAATTAAAGTCTGTTATCCGGGTCTGAGTACAGGAGCAACACAATGAGTCAATCCCCTATCCTCTCGCAATTTATCCAGCTCCTCGGTGAGGACAAGGTAGCCACCGGCGATCGTCGCACTGAGCACTATCGCTCAGGCTGGCGTTCAGGCTCTGGCACGGCACTGGCGGTGTTATTTCCTGATTCGTTACTCAGCCTGTGGCAGGCCCTGCAAATCTGTGTGGATAATAACTGCATCATTATCATGCAGGCCGCCAAAACCGGCCTTACGGAGGGCTCCACGCCAAGCGGCGATGACTACGACCGTGAAGTGGTAGTGATTAACACCCTGGCCATGGACAACCTGGTGGTACTGGGCAATGGTGAACAGGTGCTGAGCTTCCCGGGTACCACGTTGCATAAACTGGAAACCACACTTAAACCGTTACGCCGGGCTCCTCATTCTGTGATTGGATCTTCGTGTTTAGGCGCATCCATTGTAGGCGGTGTTGCCAATAACTCTGGCGGCGCGCTGGTTAAGCGTGGACCGGCTTACACTGAGCTTGCGCTGTTTGCTCAGGTCACCGCCGAGGGCAAACTGGAGCTGGTCAATCACCTGGATATTGAACTGGGCGATACGCCACAGGAGATCCTGACTAATTTAGAAAGCGGCAACTTTGATCACGCGACCACAGCCAGTGATAAAAAGGCCAGTGCCTCGGATTACGCCGAGCGACTGCGTGACGTGGAAGCCGATTCTCCCAGCCGCTTTAACGCCGATACCAGCCGACTTTTCGAGGCCAGTGGCTGTGCTGGCAAACTGGCAGTATTTGCCGTTCGACTCGACACCTTTGCGGTAGCTAAACAGGAAAAAACCTTTTATATCGGTACTAATAATCCGGATACACTAACCCGGCTGCGCCGCCACATTCTGGCTGAATTTACTCACCTGCCGGAAGTGGGCGAATATATTCACCGCGATATTTTTGATATTGCCGCCAAATACGGCAAGGATACCTTTCTCAGCGTGAAACATCTGGGCACCGACCGGTTACCCAAAATGTTCGCCCTGAAAGGCCGCATCGACGCGGTACTTAACAAGGTTTCTTTTGTCCCTGACTTCCTCACCGACCGTCTCATGCAAGGTGTTTCGGGGTTGCTTCGCGAACACCTGCCGGACCGCATGCTTGAATACCGTGAAAAGTATGAGCATCACCTGATCCTTAAAATGAGCGATGAGGGTATTGCCGAGGCGCAGGCGTTTCTACCGGCGTTTTTCGACAACAACGAACAGGTAGGCGGCTTCTTCGAATGCACCGAACGCGAGTCAGGCAGTGCCTTTTTACACCGTTTTGCCGCCGCTGGCGCAGCGGTGCGCTATCAGTTACTCCATCAGAAAGAGGTGGGTGACATCCTCGCACTGGATATTGCCCTGCGCCGTAACGAGCATGACTGGGTAGAAAAACTGCCCGAGTCACTTGCCGATAAAATCGACAAATCGCTGTATTACGGGCATTTCTTCTGTCACGTTTTCCATCAGGATTATGTCCTGAAAAAAGGCGTGGATGCCAAAGAGGTTAAGGCAGAAATGCTACGTATTCTGGACAGTCGTGGCGCAAAATACCCGGCGGAACATAACGTTGGCCACCTGTATAAAGCTGAAGAAGGGCTCGCTGCCTTTTACCAGCGTATTGATCCTACCAACACCTTTAATCCCGGTGTGGGCAAACTGGAAAAACACAAACGCAATTGCAGTTGCTGCTGATTTATGGTTTTCTGACGCTTTTGGGCCACTGCTGTTAATCTGTGATACAAAAAGCGAGAACGCTACATAAATGGCTGATGCGACTGGTAGGTATACAGTTTATTCTGTGGGCTATTACCGGCTTATATATGGTTTGTCTGGATATTCATTTTATCCATGGCGAACCACTTACCCACCCGCAGTCAGCGCCGCTTCAGCTTAAAGACATTAGCTATTCAACGGCGCAGCTACTGGCTGATTACCCGGACGCGACCGATATTAAGCTGGTTACGTTATTGCAAAAGCCAGTGTACCGATTTCGTTCAGCCGCTGGTCAGCGTGCCATTCATGTGGTTGATGCCATAACCGGCGAACCTCAGGACTTACTGAGCCAGGCGCAGGCCAGCACAATTGCTGATGATGCTTACACGGGCACAGCAGCAATCAACACTGTTTCGCCATTAATTAGCCGCGATGCCAGCGGTGCTCTAAACCCGCTTTGGGTAGTGAGTTTCGACGATATTGCTTCATCCACCTTGTTTATCGAACAACAAAGCGGGCGCATCATCCGCCGCCGGCATAACTACTGGTATCTGTTCGACTGGATGTGGCGACTGCACATCATGGACTATGACGATGGTGAAAATGTCACCAACGGCTGGTTACGACTGGTCTCGCTGCTCGCTGTGCTGGCTGCATTAAGCGGTATGGTACTGCTATTGTTGCGTTTTACCCTGCGCAAAAAGGCCGCCTTATGATCCGCTTAGTGATAGCCAACTGGCACAAATGGCTGGCCCTGCTGGTAAGCATTCAACTGTTGGTGTGGCTGCTCACCGGCTTGTACTTTAACAGCCTGATGAACAGCGCCGACAATGTCCCAACCCGACAGCCAGTGCAGCATGAAGGCTATCTGCCCGGCCGTGAACTGTATCCGCCACAAGCGATAGATGCCCCACCGCCGGTGGCGGTTTCGATTATCTGGGTGCTTGGTGCACCCTATTATCAGTTTGAATACAATCAACCATCACACGCTTATTTTCCCCGCCAGCGCCGGATATTCGATGCCACTTCCGGTGAGCCCTGGCAAATCGGCGCTGAACAGGTGGCTACTATAGCCCGCCAGGCCTATTCAGGCAGCGCACGGGCAGGTGAACCAGTATTACTGCAACCGCCGATAGACGACCTGCCCCGCCAGCAAAATCCGCTTTGGCAGGTCAGGTTTACCGATGAGTTCAACACAGCCGTTTACCTCGATGCATTAACCGGGCATGTCATCAGGCACACCAATGACCGGCAACGCTTCGATGATTTGATGTTTACCCTGCATTTTATGGATTACACCGGCACCGGCTTTTTTAATCACCCCCTAATCGTCATTTTTGCCATGGCCACCAGCCTGTTAGCATTGAGTGGCGGGTACTTATTAATTAGTCGCTCAGGCCCACCAGGTAAGCGGCAGGCATCGGCCTGTACGCTAACCGTTAATTTTGTCTCCGGCGCAGAATCCGCCAGCCTGCAAGCCCTGGCAGACGACACGGTATTTAATGCGCTGAGTAGGCATGGCATCCATCTTCCTTCAGAATGCGGTGGTGCCGGAACCTGCGGAAAATGCCGGCTACAATGCACGCCGGATACACCAGTCACCGACATCGAGCAACATCACATCAATGAGCGGCAACTCGCCCGCGGGATCCGTTTGGGTTGTCAGCAACAGGTAGGTGCATGTCAGCAAGTTGAGCTCCCCCGACGCTAAGCCTCCCGTCTAAACTGCTT
>JAYZXK010000548.1:0-3955 GCA_036141415.1 Pseudomonadota bacterium | reverse complement strand
AGTAAGACACTGTCGATAGCCCGCATCAGCAGATGACCAAGACCGTGTGACTGGTAGTCGGGATGTACCGCAATGAACGACAGCAAGTGATACTTTTCAGCTGGCATGGCAGAACGGATTTTTTCCTCTTTCTCCAGCATTTGCCGGGTGCCGTAATAACCGGTGGTCAGTAACATCTTTAACCGCCAGTGCCAGTAACGACCGGCACCTGCAGCGTTGTCTGGCCCGGTAAGGCAGGCAACCGACAATAACCTCCCCTCATCAAACAAACCAATAATGGGTTGCTCTGCTTCCCAGAATGCGGTGAGTTCTTCGCGAATAGCCGAGCGTAACCGCGATTCGTAACCTTCTTTTTCGCTCTGAAATATTTGTATAAAAATTGGATCGTCGTGGTAGGCGTTGTAAATGATGGATGCAGCCACTTTCAGATCTTCTGCTGATAAGTATGCTGCTCTGATTTTTTCCAGATTTTGTTGGATTTCCGCTTGTACCATAGCCTGTCTCCCGTGTTGTGGTGATGCGTAAACGCCAGTTATTGCGACCCAGGCCGCCCTCTCACTCAACCGCTCAGTGCTGCCACTAAACAGCGGCAGACTGAAAACAACAAGATTGGTTTAAGAGTTACGTATCAGACGCACAAAAAGTGCATCAGTTCCCCACTCTAGCCGAAAAAATAACACCAAGTAAATATACCATTAACAATTATTATACATTTGGATAAGCCCTGATAGAAAGAAAATGGGCAGTGACCAGGTGGGTAACCCATCCATATAGTAGAACCATATAGTCAGGCCCTGACAGCAGCAAGCCCGATAAACAGGGCGTTTATCGGGCTTGCCAGTTTAGGTTAGCGCAGTGCAGCGCAGTTTAAATTTTACGAACCGCTTCTTCACCCCAACCAATTAAACGATTATCTTTAAAGACCAGCGGCGTGCATTCATCCTTTGTGGTGATACCGTCGTCCTCGGTACGTTGTGTACGATAGTAGAGGATCCGGTAAACATGGTCGTCCTCGCCTACCATCTCGTTGAAGTCTGCTACACCCATTTTGCGGGTCACATCTTCAAAGTGCGCGTTCACTTCCAGGTTACTGATATGTTTACGGTTATTATACTCGCGCTGCTCCCAGCTAGCCTGATAGTGTTCTCTATCGTCATCTCCCACGGAGATAATACAGCCAGACAGTAACATTGGTGCCAGCAAAGCAGTACAAAGCATTAGTTTTTTCATAGTGGTTCCCTGTTGAAAAATAATAAGTCACTAATAAACTACAGGTAATCAAGAATGAGGCCAATTATAACTCATTGAATTTTAAGGAAGTTAAAAAATAACCACTTGGCGACACTGCTAACTATCGGTATGATTAGCGAAATTTTCGTTGTTTTGACTAACCTGTTACAGGCCGAACCAGCCAGACGAGTCAGTCACCAGTTAAGAGTAATATCATGTCCTCTAAAGAAAACCATAAAAGCCTGGTCGAAATCTGCCATACACTGGCGGCCGAGGGCTTAACGCCGGGTGTAGGCTTATTGCGCGGTAAAGCGCCTTTTAAGGTAAGCGTGCTGGACGCCATAGAGGCAATAAAAGTATTTAACCAGCAGAACGTACAGGTCAACGCTCAACCCAAAACGCCAGGGGACAAAGAACGTATCACTGAGCTGGAAAAACGGGTGGAGCAGTTAGAACAGGCTCTCGCAGTAATGGAGAGCCGGCTGGCAAAACTCGGTTAAGCGGCTGGCGTCAGGCCATCAAGAAAGGTCGCCAGATCAGGTGCCAGGCATCGGGAGGGTAATTTGCCTACCTGTTCCAGCACCACTTCGCCGGAGGCATTGTCCACAGACAAAATAAAATCGTCTTCATCGGTTAAACCAAAAAATAATGTGGGCGGCTGTTTTAGTCGCTGCTTCATTAACAAATGGCCTATAAGGTTTTGTTGTAGCCGCTCGAAGTCCTCTTCACTGCACACCTGCAATAATTCACAGTTTCCTTGTTCAGCCTTAACCTGCAAATTAAAACTCCAGTAAGTGGTGAAGAACTTACAAAACTGCTCATTCAGCGTTATTTGCAAAGCGTTTTCGATATTGGCAAAGGTATATTCACCTTCCATCGGCACGGGCTGCCAGGCGCAAGGCTCTCCCTGGCTGGCATTTCCCACATAACAGGGGGATGCTAATTCCGCATCAAATTCGGTGGTCATCAGCGCTGGGTGAGACGCTGCCGCTTGTTGTAAATCGCGCATTAACTTATGCAATGATTGTTGAACTATATTCTCCATTGCTATTCCATATCAGGTATACTAAACCTCTATAGTAGAGAATTTATGGCACTTTAAACACCAGCTTGGCATATTGAATGCGCGTGCCATGATTAATCAGTGGTAAAAAAGTTACAGGACAGCATGACAGTAAAGCACTCTTCGTCACCGTCTCTTCCCGCCAACCTGACACTGGGTCAAAAGGTTGACTACATTGAACAATATACGCCTGAGCTGCTGCAAGGCGTGCCACGCACGCTCAGCCGCGAACAGATTGGCGTTTCACAGCCCCTGCCGTTCGGTGGCGTGGATATCTGGAACGGTTATGAGCTTTCGTGGCTTAATCCGAAAGGCAAACCGCAAGTCGCCATTTTACAGTGCCGGGTGCCCATTGATTCGCAAAACCTTATCGAATCAAAGTCTTTCAAACTTTATCTGAACAGCTTCAACCAGTCGGTATTTGTCAGTGCAGATGAAGTAACCCGACACTTAACCAAAGATTTATCGGCCTGTGCCCAGGCGCCGGTTGAGGTGCAATTATTCAGCGCCGGTCAGTTTGGAGCCCTTCACCTTGGTGAATTTGAAGGCACCGTGATTGACGATCTGGACATTGAAATTAATGCCTACGAGCCGAGCCCGGAGCTGCTCACAACCGGCGGCCAACAGGTTTGTGAAACCCTGGTGAGTCATTTATTGAAGTCAAATTGTCTGATCACCAGTCAGCCAGACTGGGCCAGCATACAAATTCATTATGAGGGCGCAGCCATAGACCACGCAGGGTTGCTGGCTTATCTCATTTCATTTCGCCGTCACAATGAGTTTCACGAACAATGTATCGAACGAATTTTTTGTGATTTAATGAATCACTGCAAGCCGCAAAAGCTAGCTGTCTATGCGCGCTATACCCGCAGGGGCGGACTGGATATAAACCCGCTTCGTGCAAACTTTGATTTTAGTGTATCGAACAATCGGTTAGCCCGGCAGTAGTATGCCGGCAGCTATTCAGGCTTATAAGGAGCTTGCATAACACATGGAAGCGAAACAACTTCAATCGCTGCGCGCTCACAGTGAACAACTCGCAGGATTTATAGTCCGGCTCACCAGTTATTACGAAGGACTATCGGTAGAGATTGATAAAGAATTACAGTCTCTGCGCGGACACTTAAGTGGTAAAATTGATTTTACTCTGGCCACCCTTGCTATGAATAAAGTCAGCCAGCTAATTATGCTGGAGCCCTACTCGGTAAAAACGTTAACCCAGGCCTGGATACGCCAGCTGGAAGAAGACATCCAGTCATTTCAGCGTCTGGTTACTGAGCCAGCGGCTCGTAGCCAGGCAGCTAAAGCCAGTAGCACTTTAAAAAAGCCCATCAAAGGGATTGGTGCCGTACTGCCGCTTTATCAGCAGGTTGTAAAATGCTATCAGTCCTCCATGACAAGTGGTGAAGAGTCAGGTAGTGACAATCAACCCAATAACCGCACGGTACAGCTTAAACAAAACCTCATCGATGAGCTGGGCCAGCTGGTACAAACCTATATCAGGGTCAACCCGGAGGATGACTACATCGCCTCCCTGCAGGAAAGACTTGGCCAGGGGCTTACCGAAGAAGAATTACTTAATAGTTGCCTGATCCTGATCAGGGTGATGGTGCAGGAAACTCTCACCGAGGCCAATACGGCCGGTAAAATTATCCAGCGTCT
>JAYZXK010000547.1:0-6173 GCA_036141415.1 Pseudomonadota bacterium | reverse complement strand
TGGGCCAGCACATAATCGGCGCACTCGGTAAACTTTTCGTATTCTCGAATCTCGTAGTAAGCCGGGCACAGCAAATACAGTTTATGTAACGGTACTTCTTCGAGCGTCTGGTGACTGCCGGTTACCTCTGCTACCACTTCGGCATAGTTCCCTTCTGAAAACTTATTCATGTGGGTGGGGCTTGACACACAGCCTTGTAAGCCAAGAAAAGTAATAATCACTAAGCCTGTTAAGCGCATAATTCACTCCTTACTGCGTGATCACCACATCGGCAGACACTTCGGCAAACTCAGCAACTTCCGGCGGGCTTTGCGGCGCTGCTGTTATAGCAGATGGCGGATTAACCGCGGTTATTTTGATACCCCGGGTACGCTTGCGCACCTCAGACGACGTTTGCGAGTTATTGATAAGGTACATTCCTGATACTGCAGAGGTTTGTAATTGACCTAAAGGATGGGTACTGGCATACAACGTAAGCTGTTCTACGCCAATTGGCGGCGTGACTTCCAGCAGAAAACTGTCTTTGGCGTCGGGCACGGTGTACAGCACCTGGCCCTGAAAATGGTTTTCACTGCGATAGGGGTTGGGCAACAACTGCACCTGGGTGCCGTCATTCATGGTATACACCAGGCGCCCGAAAAAAGGCTTGTTGGCTTTGAGGTAGATACTCACCTGCTCGCCCACGGCATATTGTGCTTTGCTGAGCCACAACTTTACGGTTAGGGGAATGGTTGGGTCGGCAAGCAGCTCTTCACTGACAAACCGCTGATCGATATTTTTCTGCGGCGTAACCTCTGCGCGAATGGTGACGGTTAAACAGCCGTCTTGCAGCCGCCTGGATAAGACATTGAGGGTTTCTACCGAGGCATTGGAATAAGACTCAATCAGGTCTTCCACCACCACATAGTTGTTCACCTTGCTGTAGCTGTCTACCGAGGTTTGCACCGCTTCAGCGGCATTGCGCCGGGCGTCGGTAAGGGCCAGTTGCAGGCGCTGGGCGTCTCCCCCATCGGCCTCGCAGCTTTCGCCGGTTGCCTCAACAATAGAGGAATAAGCTGCAAATGTGCTCTGCGCAGACCACATCAACCATAACGCACCACAAAATATTGCTTTTTTAATCACCCTGACGACCCTAAAACTGCAGGCTATATGAGCTTACTTTAGTGAAGAAGTCAGGGTATTACAATCAACTTAGTCCGCACCTACTCAAGGCTTAATGGCGTAATCCACCACAAAGACTTTGTCGAGGATCTCAAGCTCACCGAGTAGCTCACCAAATTTGCTGTGCTGTGGGTGCGGTAAGTATTTATCCCGCGCTTCGGCGTTTTTAAAGGTCATCTGGTAAATGTGCGTAAAGCCCTGATCAAGGTTTTCCGGGCTGTTATTAATGCCGTACTCAAAATTAAGAATGCCGGGGATCTTATCTTTCAGTGCTCTGAAAGCATCTGTAACCTGCTGGATCTGGGCGGGTGTGCTGCCCTCTTTGTACTTAAACACAACAATATGGCGAACCGGTTCATATTCGTCGTCTTCGGCTGCTGCACACCAGGGTGATACCAACATCAAACCGACTATCGCTAACTTCCACCATTTCTGCATACTTCGTCTCAGTTGTTAAAAAATTGTGCTTTACCATAGCGATAGCTGCCCCGCAGAGCAACGAGTATTTACCGCTACCGGGTTAAATTTACAGCGCCTGACGCAATATATCGAAAACCGTAAGACCTAAAGCAATTAACACAACAATGGCGCAAAAAGCCAGTAAGGTGATTATGCCAGTACGCTCCTGTTGGGGCAGCGACTTCAGCCATTTGGGGAATGTCATCTTTTTCTCCTAATCAGTGCAAAATCCTAACTCAATACTGACTGATACTCCATTTAACTACCACGACAATAATCTGCCACAAAGGGTGACATCACTATGACAATACTTATTTTTCAATACGTTACAAACTTACTCTGATATATTATCCAGCCTGGCGATATAGGGAAGGTTGCGATTTTTGTGCGCCCAGGGTAAACCGTACCCCACTAGCAGCTCATCACTTTGCATAGCCAGGCCGTAATATTCCTGAGCGCCAACATCAACCCGGCCAGGCTTTACAAACAAGGTTGCCACACTGATGGAGTTTACCGCATAGTGACAACGGATATGCGCTACCAGGCGTTTCATAGTGCCGCCGGATTCAATGGCGTCATCCACCAGAATAACATCCTCGCCGGCAAGCGGCACATTGGGATGAAACATAATAGGCGATGCGTTATTTCGCTCTCCGGGGGTGTGCGGACAGGAAATAGTGTCCATCATCACGTCAAAATTGAGTTGACGCAGCAGATCGGCGCTAAAGAAAATCCCGCCCGGAACGACCACAATCACCACAGCCCGCTCAAACTGGCCATTGAGTTGTGCGGCTACGTGTTTTACGCCCTCACCGATTTGTTCGGATGAGAGCACACACCCACCAATGGCTTTTTTTGTCATTACCGGCTCCGGTTAAAAAGTGGGTACAAACATTACCACCAATAATACACTTGCAACCAACGCCGCGGCCAGGGTGATTAATCCGGTGCGTCGGCAGCGTGCAAAGCCACTTAGTCCAAGCCCGCTCAGCAACACCACTACGCCACTGAAAAAAGTGAGTTCTGTGATCAGCTTAGTACGCAGCACATGGGCCGGCCAGCTGGCAAAATTAAACGATAAGCCCATTTGCTGAATGCTTATTAACGACAGCGTAGCGCCGAGTGTTGCCACTATCAGTAACACCGCCGCCAGTGCCTTAGCGCCAATGCACCATAGCGCCAGCGGATGCCCCTTAGGAAAGGCTGACAACAAGACACTTAAAAAAGTCATGGCAAAGCCGCCCAGAATGGCTGCACTGAAAGCCATCTGTCGAAAAAGCTCGGCGACCAGTTCTACTTCAGTCATGAATGCTGCCGGTGTAAATGTGGTTGGTAGCCTGTTTTAAACCCGCCTGCGGTAAAAACTGATCGCTGATGGTTAAAATGGCATGCAGATTGTTTTGCAGTTTATCCAGCGCCAGATCGCCAGGTTTGACCGCCGTTTGCAGCAGGTGCAGCGCCATATCGGCCAGCAGTAAACGTTGCTTGTCGTGCCAGGCGTCATCTCCTTTCCCTGCCGGGTGCTCAAGATATGCGCTTTCAACCTGGCTATGCAGGTCCCAGCTGGTGTCGATAATGGCTTGCCGTTGTGATGTGTTCATAAGTTTTTATGTGTAAATTAGTATTATGTTGGAGTCAATCATATCCCCCGGCACTGATAAGCAACTCATCCGCCGGAAAATTTAGCCAAACCGCCGCAGGTCAGCTATCGCTTAGCCGCCTGCACGTGCATCCAGTCTCTGTCTTCGCTGCGCCCCAGACTTAACCATCCCTCTCGCTCCCAACTTTGCCACCAGAAATCCAGTGCCGGATCGGCAAGGCTGGCGCGATCGCTGCGCCAGCTTAATTTATTCTGCGAAGGAAACCAGTCTATGGCTATCCCCCATGCGTGGGTAGACCAGGCGGTAGCACTGCCACGCTTTTTACGATGGTTATAGCTGCCGCCATACCGGTTGAGTCCGTGTTGCTGGATGCCAGCATCACCATAATGTTCGTACACCTCATTGAGCACTTTTACCAGGCTGTCACTGAGTTTTTCATGAATAGCAATCACCCGGGTGGTGGTAGAGAGATCCCAGTCGAGTCTTAACAGCCAGGGACAATCTACCCGTACCAGTTCAATGCTGCCGGGCTGGCCGTAAAAAGCGTTCAGATCGGCCTCATTTTCCAGTGGAAACTGATGGGGATTTTCCCTGACAGGCGTAATGTCACTGAATTGACGGGCAATAGCGCCCTGGGTTAATAACTGCAAAGCAACGTGGCTGCCGATTCAGTCTGCGGGCCGTACAACCCATCTACCGGCCCTACATCAAGCTGGTTTTGCAGCGCCAATAACTGCAAAGCGGCCACGCGTTTGCGTGCGTTGTTCCACTCGGTCCAGCGCTCTGCGCTTAGTTGCCCGGTATTATCGCCAAGAAACTGATGTACAGCAGCGCGGGTCTTTGGCCCGGATAAGCCATCTACCCCGCCACTGTAATAGCCCTTGGATTTTAACTCCGACTGCACCAGCTTAAGTTCAGACTGTTTCATATACCTTCCTGTGGTTCACCTGACATACTCAAACGTTAAGAGTAAGTAATCCCGGCCGTGCTGTACAGTTATTAACCAGTTAAACGCACTCGATTAAGCCTGTTTGAGCAGGCTGTAAATATGACTATTATAAAATTGTCCGTTTTTAAAGATGGCGCGTTGTAATACCGCTTCTTCAGTAAAGCCCACCTTGCGTAACAGCGCCATAGAAGCCTGGTTGCCAGAAAACACCGTAGCAAACAACCGCTCGATATTGGTATCCTCAAACACCTGCGTAATGATCTGTCGGGCGGCAGCTGAGGCTATGCCCCGTTGCCAGAAGCTGGCCCCTAACCAGTATCCCAGCTCGCCACTGCGGGCATATTCAAATTCGCCACGATTCACGCCGATACACCCCGCCAGCGTACCGTTGACCTCAATGGCCCGGTTCATCGCCAGCAGACTGCCTTCCTCAACCCACCAGGTTGCATCGTCTGGTGTGTAAGGCTGCGGAATTTTGGTTGATAAAAAGCGTGTAACTGCCTCATCATTAAGCAGCTTAACCAGCCCAGGAATATCTGCCGGCGCAAACGCGCGCAGTATAATCATAAGAGTAACCGTTGTCGTTTCAGTAATTTACTATCAAGGCAACCTACCATTTTCGGCAAGTGGTGCAATCAGGATATTGTAAGCAGACATAAATGAGCTCACTACAATTTGCGGGAGGTATAGCTAACGGTCTCTTCGGTTGTGCGCTGGTTTCGACAGATAAGGTAGAACCCCACAATTAAGATGACCAATAAAATACCATCCACCACCTGCAACAACAGAGCAACCTGCTCATAACCGGCGTCATCAATAAAAGCCGCCCCGAGTTCAATAGTCACTGAGCTGACAACCGAACTGAGCAAGGCAATCACGATCAGTAAAGCCCCACGGTTTCGGGTTTGATGATAGTGATTCAAAGCTATCGCGATGATTGCTATCCCCCCAATAAATTGTATCAGTGGCTCCACAAACAACGCCAGCAACAACGCCGGCTTGGTACTGTCCAGCCACTCCTGAAGCAAAAGCAGTTCAGCCAACGCGCTACGCCCGGTTAAGTGCAGATTGAAGAAGCCCGGGGAAAAGCGTTGCCGGGCTAATGACCTTTACAGTAGAAAAGCAGAGCGTAAGCAGAAGAATAGGCAGTGACACGGGTAAAGTCCTTTTTACGATGACGATCACATAAATCAGACTTTACCTTTGCCATTAAGTTCCCTGCCTGGCAAACAACAGCGCATGTGATTGCGCTTAACTCCATACAAGTTGTTACTGTATGTAGAGGCCGGTTACACCAGCGCGCCGTTAAATAGCATAGCAGGCATAAAAAAGCTCAGCGCAAACATCAGCGAGCCGGTAAAGCATAGCGCGGCAACACAAAACGTGGCCTGCACGGCAAAAACCGTAGGTTTGGTAGAGGCGCTTTGCTGCAGCGAAAACGCTGCGAGCCAGAGCGCACTTCTGGCTCTTTTGTACTGAAGCTTCAGCCCATTAATGGCAGGCGTTAAACCCACTAAAATTAAGCCAAACGCAATTTCCATCCCGCCAAACTGTATTAAAATGGCAATTTCCGGCAGCACGATTGCCGCCAGCATAATAGCAACGCCAACACCCACTTTTTGTACCAGCGATAAATCATTCCATAACTTCATGTCATTACCTTAACGGGTTAATCAGGGGCACCTTCTGCCCGTTCTTCCTGAGGTTCAAGAAACAGCGCCTGTTCACGGAGCGCTTCATCCATTAACGACCACTCACCATCAAAAAATAGCGAAAATAGCCGGCGTACTTCACTTTGCTGTTCGGCAAGGTAAACCTGTACACGTCTTCGAGCGCTGGTGTTTAACGTTCGCTGGTTTAAGGTAGGCGGCGCGTTGACCATCCCCACCATATAGGCAAAATCCTCCCGACTGCCCACCACAGACACAAAAAGTTCGGCGCGAGTACTCAGGTGTTTTACGGCCAGGGTAAACTCGTTACCGGCCACGCTATCACCAGTTTGT
>JAYZXK010000546.1:0-8700 GCA_036141415.1 Pseudomonadota bacterium | reverse complement strand
CGCTGCTCCCACAGCATAAATGCCCGGGTTTTGAGTTCGAATACCGGCTTCGCCTTCTGGGCAAACCAGTCAGGGTTGATATCAGGAAAAATACTGAACAGGGTTTTATCACGCACCTCAGAGGGCAACTTACCACTGTGGCTTTCCATAAAACCGTTCCACATCTTGATTTTAAACTCGCGATCCAACACAACAATACCCACATCCACCGTTTGCAGCATGTCGATGATCCAATGAAACTCCAGCATGTCATCTACCGATTCATTGGTCATCAGAAGTCCTCCAGCAAGTGAGCAAGTTTATAATTAAGTGTTTCCATGGAGTTTTCGGTAAATAACAACAGCAACTCACAGACCGTGTTGTAACCTTCAAGGCCATAAGAAATTTCAATTGCCAGGGTTCTTTTCCATTTAAGTTTATTGGTGGCAATGATTTCGGTGATGTTACGATGCTGGCCTAGCACCACCGGTTGTCCCTGGGCAAAACTCACATCCAGCTGTTCGGCAATGCCGCTCAGGCAGGTGCCAATGAGAATGCTCGCCGCATCCATTAGCAACTCCAGTTGTTTCTGATCGTCAACCGCACCAGAAATGTTAAGAATTCGGGCCACATCGTCCAGGCTTGAGTCACTTAGAATACACAGCGCTTCACCTTGCACCCCAGGCCCTACAAAACCCTGACAAACCGCACTAACCCGCTCGTGGTTTTCGATATCACTAAGCAGCATATGCAGCTCCGACACCTCAATCAGATTAACGTTTGGAATTGGCAAATGAACAAACACATTCAGCGTACGGGCTAGATGATCGCCCGCTCTGCCCATAGCGATATTGGTGATTTCCTGATAACAGTCACGAATATCCGGATCCAGCGGTTCAAACTCTTTTGGCTCTTCCTCTACGGGCGCATTGATCAGTTGATGTTTACTTAACACTGCCAGTAATTCGGAAGCACTGACCGGCTTGCGAATAAAGTCCAGCGCTCCGAGCTTAATCACCCGCTCACGAGCTTCGGGCTGGACATCGCCAGACACCACAATTACGTTGGTTTTTAACCCTTGTTGGCCGATGGACTGAAGGGTTTGATAGCCGTCCATTTCCGGCATGTTTAAATCGAGCAGCAATAGCTGCCCTTTACCGTCGGCCAGGCATTCAACGGCCTCGCCACCATGCTTAGCAAAATGAATAGCTACGTCCCAGTCCTGGGGCAGGCACTTTGCTACCTGCTTGCGGGCTACCAGCGAGTCATCACAAATCAAAACTGAATACATAGCTATCCAAGGGTTAAGAAACAGCACTAATCAATGCAGTAAACACCCTTTAACAAATAGCAGTCAGACGACAAAAATCAACTTAACAAGAGGTATTTGTGCGCTATGGCGATAAAGAACCTTACAGAATAACCGGTAAGACAACTGCGGTGAGAATACCATTAAGGCCCAAACCTACCGTGGCGAGCGCCCCCTGTACTTCGCCCATTTGCAAAGCCTTGGACGTGCCTACAGCATGGCATACCGCACCCAGCGCCACTCCCTGGGCATCCGGCATAGTGACGTTAAGTAATCGATAGGTAAGTGGTGCCGCCAGGGCACCCACAATGCCGGTAAGAATAACAAAAACGGCAGCCAGGGCCGGAATACCGCCAATTGCCGCGCCGGTTTCCATGGCTAACGGACTGGTGATGGATTTCACCAGCATCGTCATTTGGATCGCCATTGGTGCGTTAGTCAGGTAAATAACAGCCCATGCCAGAAGCGGTGCCAGCGCCCCTCCAACCATCACACTTATGATGAGTGGAGCCCCCAACTGCCGGATATTTTGCCATTGATTGTACATAGGCACAGCAAGTGCCACGGTTGCAGGCCCAAGCAACCAGTGCAACAGCGAAGCGTATTCACGATACCCGGCAGCAGAAACGTTGCATAACCACATCACAGCTGCCACGGCAATAGTAGTAATGCTCAGAGGATGCACCAAAGGATGACCTTTGGAAGCGCGGAAAATCTTAATCGCAACGCCATAAAACGCCAGGGTTATCGCCAGCCACACCATCCCATTGAGCGTTACTGTACTGCTTACCACTTCGGCAAAGCGTGACGTAATTTGATTCACTGCCAGCTGCGCTCTTAACATTAGTCCGGCCTTTTGGCTTTTATAAGACGTTGCGCAAACCACGCGGTAGCGCCCAGCGCCACGATAGTAGTAGCCACCAGGGCAAGCGCAATACCCAGGGCATTTTCGCGTACCTCCGCCCAGAATAACCCCACCCCAATCACCGCAGGCACAAATAACACCGACATATGGCTAAGCAGTGGCTGGGCGCCGCGGCCTACCATTTCGGGTGGACGCTGCCTCAACAGCAGCCCGCCAAGCAACAGTAACAAACCAATTAATGCCCCCGGCAATGGCAAATCTGTCACCAAGACCAAAAATTCGCCCACCAGATAACAGCCAACAATAATCAGCCAGCCGGTCAGGGTTGATGTTACATGCACTCAAAATGCTCCACAGGATAGATTAGGTTTGATAATAACGAGGTTAAATGAAAACCACTACCCGACTTCGGTTGTAGTGACTTATGTGCAGGATTAATTAGCGAAATGCTGACAGTGGGTACCCACCCTAATAGCAATATGGATATATTAGTCTGCAGAGCGTTATTTCAGGACTGAGACAGTGCGGCATCGAGTTGCTGATGACAAACCGGCAGCAAACGCCGGCTAATTTTAACCTTACTACCATCCTGAAGTTCCACATAGTTTACCCGGGAGTTGAGTTTGATAAGTCGTTTTACAAACTGAGTATTAACAATGATTGAACGGTTCACACGGGTAAACACATGTTTAGGCAACCGCCTGGCCATGTCGGTTAGCGTAGAACGTACAATCAGGGTTTCTTCCTGAGTGTAAACGCACATGTAGTCGCCTGCGGCTTCTACATAACGAATGGTTTGCCAGTCAACATACTGCCAGTCCACACCGCATCGCATGGCGATTTGGTGAGTCGGCCTTGAGCAATTTGACTTAACGTTAGTGAGTTCGGCCATCAGGCGGGCCGGAGAACAGGCGCGCTGGCGGGCAAGTTCTTCGCTGACCAGGTGACACTTCAAAGCCTGTACCCGGGTTTGGTATCTAAGGTACAACCTGTGAATCTGCCGGCGCTTTTCTTCCAGACTGGCGGATAAACAAAAAAACACGCCGACACCGGCATTAAATGCCTGTAAAGCATCCTGATTGGAGTGGCCGCACATTACGCTGGTTACACCGCGCAGTCCGGTTTCAGTAAACGCTTTTACGGTGGCATGATCGGTGACTACTATTTGGATCTCTGGTGGTTGACAGGGAATACTTGGGGCAATTGCCGAATGACTGGCAATCAGTTCGTTCAACGCCGCCTCAGTAAGATCGGTGGTAAACGTAAATTCAAATGGCTTAACAAAGTGCTGGGATAAAAACTGATGGAAGGATTCAACTTCCGCACTCGGTTTAGCTATAAATCGCACTACCATATTATCTGACGGTATCGCTTCCATATCAGACTCCGAAAAAAGGGCTGTGAAAGACACAGCCCAAACCCCAGGGAGGGAACTAAAATCATTACCCTATTGCTTCGCGGTTAAACTCTGTTCTTCCAGATTGGTACGTTTGGCAATAACCGCACCGGTATTACTTGCACCATGCTGCAAAGCAAAGGTGTACATATCCATGCCATCACACACCAGGCCACGGGCCAGGCGACGGTAACTTACCCCGCTGTCCCTTACGGCTCTGTGTAGCTCAATGCGGCTGTCATCTTTGATTGCCTGACAAACCGCAACTAATTTATCTTCCAGGGCACCGGGCAACTTGCTGGCCTGAGCAGAAGAAATTCCACCCAATGTTGCTGCTACTGTGGTACCAATTAATAACGCTGAACGAATTACACTGTTAACTTTTTGCATGACACTATCCTCTACCTATCGCTGACTCGGTTGTGGAAGATGAAGCCTGACTCTTCCTTTCGCCCTTATACAGTAGGGGCAGAGCAGCAAAAGGTTGCCTGCAAAGCGTTAATCGACGTCTATTTGAGATTTTGCGACAAAAGGGATATAACTGCAGTTAAACGGTCCGGAATCCCCTATTGTTAATCGTGTGTATCACACACTTTGTAACATTCGCCTTTTTACCGCGAGCAAGGAGTACACGGTAAAGCCACCAAAAAGGCAGCAACCAAACAACCAATCCGGACCCAAACCGGCTAACAATGAGCGCAGGCAGAAAAGGAAAAACATGCTTACTCAGCACGCTTATCACGATATAAAACACCTGATTGCGCCAGGCGATATTATTGCCTTTGGCGGTACCAGTTTATTTTCCCGTTGGACCAAATTCACTACCCGCTCAGTGGTAACTCACACGGCACTCGTGATTGATTCACCCGATGACAACCGCTCGACTTCAGCCGTGCAGGATCTCACGATGATTGAGGCAACTTCGATCAAAGGGAAAAAGGGGGTCATGCGTAATTATGTAGAAGAACGCATAAACCATTACAACGGGGATGTATGGTGGCTGCCCTTACACAACAAAGCCAAACAGCAATTGCAAAATAACTGGTTCGACTTTCACGACTTTCTGGCCGGGGAAATGGGCAAAGCCTATGACATCTGGCAATTGTTCGGCGCCGCGATCGATGTATTTGACGACCATCGTTGGCTAAACTGGATCACTTACAACCGTAAGAAGAGTAACCGCTGGTTTTGTTCAGAATTGGTGGCAGAAGGCTTAAATCAGGCTGGCATTGTCAGCGAACTCAATCCATCGGAGACCACGCCCAAAGACATTTGCCAGTTCACTATTTTTGCGCCCGAATATGTACAACTTAAGGGCAAGAAAAAATCAATTACCGGGTTTAACAGCCTAAACCCAAATCGGTGGGGAAATTTAGGGTAGCGGTAGTAGAATAGAGAATAAAGGCTCAGGTTGGCAGGCTGACCATAGCAACACTACCAATCATTGAGATGATTTTTTTAAAAGATGCTGTCCTGATGCACGCGAATGAACATAGAGGTACCCGCTTTAGAATAATCAATTTTGTATTCTTTACCGTTCAGAGTTTGCACAAAAATCAGCGTTTTTTCATCACCAAATACTTCGCTGGCCGTAACATCTACCAGTTCCATATCCATCATTTTCGCTTCGCGTTTATTTTCCGGGATTTTACCCGAGTATTCTTTAATGCCCTTATAATTCACCACTACTGCCGGGTCGTCGTTACCGTTTAATATCAGTAGATCAAATTTACGAATTTTATGAATTAATGTGTTACGGCCACTGACCAAATAGGGTTTTTCAGTCATTGTTATCTCCCAATTCAAATACCGAACCAAGACGTTTTTATCTATAAGTAGCTGAAAGATAGCAGACTATTAATATATTTGCACTAGGCTATAGTGTTGCTATGTAGATTCGGCAAATCTGAACTGGTTCAGCTTTCAACAGATCGTTAATTTTAGTATTGATCAGTATAAGAAAACATCAAGTAATCCTAACATGGGGTGACAAGCCCATAAAAACTGCTTATACTTGCGCGCGCTTGGTATCTCAACCAGGCTTTCACACATAATGGCCCTATAGCTCAGTTGGTTAGAGCACACGACTCATAATCGTTAGGTCCCTGGTTCTTATGTGGTATAGTAAGAACTTGCGTATTTGAAAAGGTACGATGTAAGGCGCAATACCTTGCAATTAAACGGTAACGTCGTTAGTATGAGTTGCTTTTGCAATTTGCATATTTAAAAAATACAATTTGGCCCCTTAGCTCAGTTGGTTAGAGCACCCGACTCATAAGAAATTGTGACCCATGTTAGTAATGACATGCGGAAAAATTGGATGAATTGCTGGAAAGCTTCGTTTCATTTGAAACATGCCAATCAGCAGCCAAGCCTGATAAGCGTATCAGGAAGGTTCAGAGACTAGATGGTTCAGCACGATCTTGCTGTGTAATACATCACTAGCGTCCGACACCCCACCGATTTATCGAGGGTGATGATATAGTCCGAGCCAATACGAAAGTATTGGAATAACCGAATCGGTAGGTCCCCTGTTCAAGTCAGGGAGGGGCCACCATTTCCTCCTTATCTCTAGAGATAATTGCTTCGTAAAATTCATTTTTTAACTTAATTTAAGTACACAAAATTAGTCTGTACATTTTTAAATATGCGAATATTCATTTGTATATTTAAAATTTTCTACTATATTGATTGTTAGTAGGAGTGAATAATGATGCAGTATCCCCTTGTAAGAAAAGCGTTTTACATGATCGGTGACCCTATTGATGGTGTAATTGCCGATAGGTCTGGTAACTTATATCGACCATATCAGTTATTTGTGCAGCATATGCTTGAAAGAGGTTATGCGACTAACTCAGTCAGTGCCTATGCGGATCATGTTTATCGATTTCTCAACTATGTTACCCGTGCTATTGAGCTTACACCCGGACCAATTGACAAACCTGCTCTAAGGCTAATAATTCTTTCCTACACCAGTTACTTACTTCATGGTGAAGAATCTCCAAATGCAATTGTCAGACAAATTGCTACCGAACAGGGAAAAACACTTAAAACATCATTAAATTCGCTTGCTCCAATAGATCATGCTATTTCCTACTTCATTCGATTTGGCGAATTAGAACAACTTGATGAAGCAGGTGAAGGTGACATAGCTCCTTTATTTTCCGCTGCACAAAATCTAGTTAGCTCCTTTGAGAATAAAAAAATCAAAAAGAACAGCATGATAGCAGGTGTGATTAAAGGAGGGCTAACTGCTAAAGAACGTGTTAGTTACGGTGTACTTATTAGAAAAAGGTCGAAGAAAAAAAATAAAGTTTATACTACTCAATCAATAGACCTTTCACGTGTTAGTAGCTTAATTGAATCTGCAACAAACCTAAGAGATAAGACTTTTTATTCACTTTTGGCCGCTTCTGGAGCCAGATCACACGAGGCACTCCAATTGCGCCTAACTGATGTAGATGTTGTTAATAAAGAAGTTTACCTCCGTGATCCTAACGAAATAGATAGAAACACTCTTGGGCTGACACCTGATGAGGAAGGGAAGCTAGCTTGGAAAGGTAGAAATACTGAAACAACGTTTCTTATCGAACCGTTCAAATCCATGTTTTTTAACTACCTAGCGCAGTACATGAAGCAAGACCGAGTATCAACTTGCGGACATCCATTTATATTTCAAAACTATAAAACACTAAGGCCATTCTTCTGTTCAGATAGAAGTAGTCGCATCAAGCAGTTTAAGGCTGCTGCAAAAAAATCAGGCATAGTGGATACAACTTGTATAAGCCCACATTCATTGCGGCATACATATGGCACTTATACCTTGAATTACTTGCCAATTCCAAATGGTGAGTTTGGTTTACCTATTCAATACGTAAGAATTTTAATGGGGCATGAGTCACTTTCATCAACAGAAGTATATGCAAAAGAAGATGAAGATATTTTAAAAGAGCAAATTCAATACGCTAATGAGCTGTTGTTTGAAGCTAATGAAGTAGATTTAAAAATGATCAGTCTTAAATATCAAGAAAGTAAGTTGAGCAAGATAAAAAATGAAATATCTCGGTTATTAAACAAGGATAAGAAAGATGATTAATTGCTCAACAGAATTACAATTTTTAAAATCTGGTCGAGAATTGAAAGAATCAATACATGATGCTATTGATAAGACGATAAAATTGATTTTTGAGCATAACAAGGCACCTCCAAATTTATCGCCACCACAAGTAACAAGTAAAACAAACGTTGTTTTTTGTTTCTATAAGTTCTTCCATAATCACCGCATATCCAAGGCAGTTGGCTTTGATGAGGAATGGTGTAGAAGCCTTTTTGAAATAAGTTTTGAAAACAAAAGCGACTATAGCGGTTTAAATTCCATAGCCAGACTTCTTCCTGCTTTCCAAAAAGAAGAAAAAATAACCAAAACTCTATACTTTAAGACCAAATCCTGTTTTAGATTGTTTTTTTATATTTTGTGGGCACAAAAGGCAATTTTACTCCCTTTTAACTATAAACCGCCAAAAGCTCGTGATGAAAGCAATAACAAGTGGATTGAAATAGGATTATCCATCTACCCTGAAACATTAAGGCTAGTTAGAAACGCTTATTTTAAGGATGAAAAATATGAAGTGATAAATGATCACTTAATTACATCTAATTATTCACGGGATATGAGTTATCAGTGTTTGATCTCGACAACGTGGTACTCCATCGAAGATATAGAACTGAGCGATGTTAAGCCGTTTAAGGAGTTTCATAGTCAGTACCGAAGAAAGGAAAATTTTGCAAGGAAAAACAAGCCACTTCCCTTTACGCCAGTTTTGAAAGCGTTCTTGTCCTATGCCCCTGATAGATGCAACTTTCAACTTGAAGATTTAAGCAAACTAGAAATAGCTAGAAAAGAAGCAATCGGCCAAGAGCTAAATGACTTTGATGTTGAAGGAAATATGCCATTTGAATTCAGTGTAAACATGACCAAAAAGTTAAAGTTTAATTTAGAAGGTGGTGCTCTTGAGTCTGCCGTTAAATCTAGCTTAAACAATACTATTGATGTCGTTCTAAGTCGCCATTACAACAAACCAATTCGAATGAGTACGCATGGTGACCTGAGAGACTACAAAACCACCCGGCTCGCGTTCATTTATGTGTTTG
>JAYZXK010000545.1:0-5510 GCA_036141415.1 Pseudomonadota bacterium | reverse complement strand
TACCTGCCAAAAAGCTTTTTGATATTTGTCGTGGTTTGTCTGATGGTACAGAAATCAACTTTTCACTCGACGGCAATAAAGCCGTTATTCGTGCTGGTCGCGGTCGTTATACACTCTCAACACTATCAGCCAGCGATTACCCGAATCTCGAAGACTGGGAAGGCGAAGTTGAGTTTGAAGTATCAGGTGCAAATCTTAAACGCTTAATCGATAGCGTTCATTTTTCCATGGCACAGCAGGACGTACGTTATTACCTAAATGGTATGTCCCTTGAAACCGAAGAAAACCTGGTAAGAACGGTTGCTACCGATGGCCACCGTTTAGCGCTTTGTCGACTTGATTATACGGCGGCTACCTTGCCAGCTCGTCAGGTTATTATTCCACGCAAAGGTGTGCTGGAAATTTCTCGTCTGATTGAAGACGACGACAAGTTGTTAAAAATTCAGATTGGCGCGAACCATATTCGTATGTTCTCCACTGAATTCATTTTTACCAGTAAGTTGGTTGATGGTCGCTTCCCGGATTATCGACGTGTACTACCTAAAGACGGCGACAAGGTTATCCTGGCCAGCAAAGATGTATTAAAAGATGCTTTCTCTCGTGCTGCTATTTTATCGAATGAGAAGTTCCGCGGTGTTCGTTTAAACATCTCTTCCGGTGAATTAAAGATTACGGCTAATAACCCAGAGCAGGAAGAAGCCGAGGAAATCGTCGATATCGATTATCAGGGCGATTCCCTTGAGATCGGTTTTAACGTTGCTTACTTAATTGATGTACTCAATTCTATTAATTCAAATAACGTTAAGATAAATCTTATGGATGCTAATTCCAGTGCGCTTATCGAAGACGCCGATGATGGTGCAGCCCTGTACGTTATTATGCCCATGCGCCTGTAGGTGTAGTGAGCCCATCATTTTTATAACTTTTGAATACATTGCCGAATCTCGATATTAGGCTTTGTTGTATTTAATCCCCGGTTTTTATTTCACCCAGAGCGTAAGTATTGTTTTATGATTTTGGATAAGGTGCAGCTCACAAAGTTTAGAAACTTCGAGTCTGTACAATTCAGTCCGTCGCCATCGCTAAGTATCATTACCGGTAAAAACGGTAGTGGTAAATCCTCGCTTCTGGAAGCGCTTCATTACCTGGGTTATGGTCGTTCATTCAGAACCTCTAAACACCAATCTGTTATTAAGCATGATAACGATGCGTTCACAATTTTCGCCAGCTGCCAGAACGACGACGGTAAACAATTCAAGATTGGTTTGTCCCGGGGAAATTCAGAACAGTTCAAATGTAGTGTTAATGGCGAACATTTTAAGCGTCTTAGTGATCTGGTGAGTCTTCTGCCTATCCAATTGTTTACCCCTCAAAGTACCGATTTGGTGATCGGTTCCCCTTCAGAAAGAAGACGATTCTGCGACTGGGGATTGTTCCACGTGGAACAATCCTATTCAGAACTGATAAAAAACTATGGGAAGGTACTTAAGCATCGCAATGCGCTGTTAAAGGACTATAATGGACAAT
The DNA here is from genome assembly GCA_036141415.1 of Pseudomonadota bacterium. GTDB lineage: Bacteria > Pseudomonadota > Gammaproteobacteria > Enterobacterales > Alteromonadaceae > Alteromonas. The sequence goes on along the minus strand of JAYZXK010000545.1, from coordinate 3,983 downwards.
CCGCCCAAAATGATACGGGATATTGGGATCAGCAGATTATCGTGCTAGGGGAGCGTATAGATGCATTACGCGGGGAATACGTCAACAGATTAATTCCTGTTTTCGAAAGTACATGTATGCAATTTCTACCTGAGTTTTCCGTCGAAATTTCGTATTATAGGGGCTGGGAAAAAGACAGCGATTTATCGCAGGCTTTAAATAAAAAGCTGCCTTACGATAGAAAGGTGGGATACACCTCTGTTGGTCCTCATAAAGCGGATTTACGCTTTAGGGTAAATAAAACCCAGGCCCAGGAAGTGCTATCACGCGGACAATTAAGAATGGCAGTTGCTGCATTACAGTTAGCTCAAACAAAGCTATTTACACTGGAAACCAGCAGGCACAGTATCTTCTTGCTCGACGATATTGGTGCTGAATTAGATGCAGAAAAAAGAGAACGGTTCATCGATGGGTTGTTAGAAACTCAAACCCAGGTTTTTGTTACTGCCATAGAACAAGAACAACTTGAATTTGTGAATAAATATAAAGACAAAAAATTGTTTCACGTGGAACATTGCAACGTGAACGAGGAGTAAAACTGAATGTCAGAACAGCACAATTATGATTCTTCCAGTATTAAAGTTCTGAAAGGATTGGACGCAGTACGGAAGCGTCCCGGCATGTACATAGGTGATACCGATGATGGAACAGGTCTACATCACATGGTGTTCGAGGTTGTAGATAACTCCATTGACGAAGCGTTAGCAGGACACTGTTCTGAAATCAAAGTACAAATTCATACTGATGGCTCTGTATCCGTGTCTGATAACGGCCGTGGTATTCCTACCGAACTACACCCGGAAGAGGGTGTGTCTGCTGCTGAAGTTATTATGACTGTACTTCACGCTGGCGGTAAATTTGATGATAACTCCTATAAGGTATCAGGTGGTTTGCACGGCGTTGGTGTATCGGTAGTAAATGCACTCTCCAGCAAGCTAAAACTAACAATCCGTCGTGGAGGAAAAACCCACGAGCAGGAATATCAGCACGGCGTACCACAACAGCCACTGGCCGTGATTGGCGATACTGAAAGCTCTGGTACTGCAGTACGTTTCTGGCCAAGTACTGATACCTTCTCGGATGTTGAATTCCACTACGAAATTCTAGCTAAACGTTTACGCGAATTGTCATTCCTCAATTCAGGCGTATCAATTAAACTGAAAGACGAGCGCGACGGTAAAGAAGATCACTTCCATTATGAAGGTGGTATCCAGGCGTTTGTTGAATACCTGAACCGCAACAAAACACCTATTCATCAGAAAGTATTTCACTTCTCCAGCGAACGAGAAGATGGCATTTCTGTTGAAATATCTATGCAATGGAACGATGGCTTCCAGGAAAATATTTACTGTTTTACCAATAACATTCCACAGCGTGACGGTGGTACTCACTTGGCCGGTTTCCGTGGGGCACTAACTCGTACCCTGAATAACTACATGGAAAAGGAAGGGCTGAACAAAAAGGCCAAGACTTCTACCAGTGGTGATGATGCCCGTGAAGGGTTAACAGCCGTTGTGTCAGTAAAAGTACCTGATCCAAAATTCTCGTCACAGACTAAAGACAAACTGGTTTCTTCTGAAGTGCGTCCGGCTGTAGAGTCTGCCATGAACGAAAAACTGGCTGACTACTTACTGGAAAACCCAACAGAAAGTAAAATCATTGCCAGCAAAATTATTGATGCAGCACGTGCTCGTGAAGCAGCGCGTAAAGCCCGGGAAATGACGCGTCGTAAAGGTGCGTTAGACCTCGCTGGCTTACCGGGAAAACTGGCTGACTGTCAGGAAAAAGATCCGGCCCTTAGCGAACTGTATATAGTGGAGGGTGACTCTGCAGGTGGTTCAGCCAAGCAGGGGCGTAACCGTAAAAACCAGGCTATCCTGCCATTGAAAGGTAAGATCCTTAACGTTGAGAAAGCACGCTTTGATAAGATGCTGTCTTCTCAGGAGGTCGCTACCTTAATTACAGCCCTGGGCTGTGGTATTGGTCGTGACGAATATGACCCGGAAAAGCTGCGCTATCACAGTATCATCATCATGACCGATGCGGACGTGGATGGCTCGCATATTCGTACCTTGTTGCTGACGTTCTTCTACCGCCAAATGCCAGAAATTATCGAACGCGGCTATGTGTATATTGCCCAGCCACCACTGTATAAAGTGAAAAAAGGTAAACAGGAACAGTATCTCAAAGACGACGACTCACTGACCAAACACCTGACTTCTATCGCGATGGATGGTGCTGAGTTATATACCAGTGAAGATGCGCTGCCTATCAAAGGGGTGGCACTGGAAAATCTGGTACAGCAATATCAGGGGGTAGAAAAGATGATTGCACGCATGTACCGGGTAATGCCAGTGAGCCTGTGGTACAAACTTATTTATACCAAAACACTGTCTACCGAAGACCTGACCGATAAAGATGCGTTAGCTGCATTTGCCTCTGAGTTTACCAGCGCACTGGAAACACAGGAAACCGATGGCGCGTTATACAAATACGAAATTAAACATGACGCCGAGCGTAGTGAATACTACATTGCTATTATCATGCGTATGCACGGTATTGACTACGAGTATAACCTTGGCAGAGACTTTATCGAGTCTGCTGAATATCAGCGCATTAAAGGCCTTAACGAAGCCATTAATGGCATGATGGAAGAGGGTGCCTATGTTAAGCGTAATGAGCGAAAAGAGCCGGTAACCTACTTTGTAGACGCATTGGAATGGCTCATGGGTGAAGCGAAGCGTGGCCAGTACATCCAGCGCTATAAAGGTCTGGGTGAAATGAACCCGGAACAGCTTTGGGAAACCACCATGGATCCAGAAAGCCGTCGTATGCTTCAGGTCACCATCGAAGATGCCATTGCCTGTGACCAGTTGTTTACAACGCTAATGGGCGACCAGGTTGAACCACGACGTGCCTTTATTGAAGCCAACGCCCTGAACGTAGAAAACCTAGACGTGTAGGCTTTTGTTGCTGAATCTATAAACTAAAAACCCGGCTAAACCTGCCGGGTTTTTTATGGCTTTTCGATAACAGGCAGCTATGCATGACTGATGATCATGACAGCCGATACAAACACAGCTACATTAGAACATCTAACAATACATCCCGACTGCGGAATTGATAATAATGAAAAAACGACTACTACTTGCAGCTGCTATTACTGCATCACTGGGTTTTACCTCGCCGGTTTTAGCCGAGCAAGACACCTTTGAAATGTGGCCAGCTGCACAATACAACGCCAGCATACCTACCAGCCAGGATGTGCTCGGTTATGAACTCGGTGAGCGGATTACCAGCCATGCTGATACCTTAAAATACTATTATGCACTACAGGCTACTGCGCCTGACAATATCAGAGTAGTGGAGTTCGGCGAAACCTGGGAAGGGCGTAAGCTCATCTACGCAGTAATTGGATCTAAAGAAAATCTCGCCAACCTTGAGCAATTTGCTAAAAACATGAACCGTCTGGCTGATCCAAGAACCACCTCTGCCAGTGAAGCAGAAAAACTAATTGCTTCTTTGCCATCGTCAGTTTGGCTGGAGCACGGTGTTCACGGCAACGAAATTTCCAGTACGGATGCATCAATGGTAACGGCTTACCATTTACTGGCCGCTACTAATCAACCCATGGTAAAAAAGATCCTTGATAACACCCTGGTGTTTATCGACCCGATGCAAAATCCTGATGGCCGTATGCGCTTTATTAATCAGTATTATGCAACAGTGGGGATGGAGCACAGTACCGACCGCCTGAGCGCTGAGCACAACGAGCCCTGGCCGCGTGGACGTTCCAACCATTATCTCTTCGATATGAACCGTGACTGGCTGGCTATCACCCAGCCTGAAACCAAAGCGCGCATTCGTGTAATTAACAAATACAAACCCACTGTGGTCATCGACCTGCATGAAATGGGCGGCGACTCGAGCTACTTCTTTGTGCC
>JAYZXK010000544.1:0-6002 GCA_036141415.1 Pseudomonadota bacterium | reverse complement strand
AAAGCGACGTTCCATAAAAATACTGCTGGAGCTGCCGGTATCCACTAAAAACCAGAAATTTTCGCCATTAATGCCTATCTCAGCGATAGGCATGCCGCTACCGCGACTGTCCATGGATCTCACATTGGATGCTTCATTCATATCCACGCTATCGCGGGTGAGTAAGCGCATTTTCTTTTCGGGGTAGTTGATCTGAATAATAAACGGATTGAAAAAACCCGCGCCCAGTAACATGCCGCTACTATGGTGGCCTAAATTAAACTCTACCACTTTATCCAACTCAAACTCAGAACCAAACAGGCCTACTTCAACATTGTTGTAGGTGGTTCGGTCTTCGGTGTCGTGAACGCCCTGAACGCGCATTTTTGCGCCGGTAGCCAGGTCGAGGTTGTGTTTACCGACGAACGCTTTATTAATGGCATGCACCTGAGAGCCGGAGTCGAGTAACACGTGGGTTTCAATACCTTCAACCACAATGGGCAGGTACACATGGCCGTTGTGAAGCGTAAAGTCTACCCACTCTGAAACGCCAGAAAACGCGCGCAGAGGAGCAAGAAGCAAAATCAGCAAGAAAACATACTTCATTGAATTTCCTTATTTTATTAATTAATCCTTTATCAACGAAGAAAATATACACTACAAATAGACAAGAAGTCGAGCTATCCGTGAGTTGTCGTATTCCAACAGGCTTACGGGCCGTTAGTGTAATAATTGTTGCGGATTGTTTGAAAGGCGCCAGTGGTAATGCCGGTGGCAATAATCGCCTCTAGCTCGGCTTTGTGCGCATAAAGCCAGGAGTGATTATTGATGGCAATATACTGTTTATAAACCTGAGGTGGCTGGTATACGGCTTGCGTAATTCTGTTGGTGTAGCCGAGTTCTTTAAGGCGCAATTCGGTGCTTTGTGTTACATGCAAAAAGCCATCAATGCGGCCTTTCAACAGCATCTCGATTTTTTGCTCCAGTGAACGGGCCGGCACAATATGCGCTGCGGGAATTTCGCTTAATATGGCATCACTGTTGGCGTGTCGGGTCAGGCTCAGCAAATGCTTGCGCATATCATCGGCTTCAGAAAACAGGCTCTCATTACCTGTAAGTACAAACAACCCGATGCTCAGGTTATCGTAGGCGGGCCTGAGCAAAATGGTATGGTTACCAATGGGGGCTGAGTCCGACACACCCACCATCATATCGATACTGCCGTCATCCAGCTCAATCAGCCGCCGGGCATAGGGCATGAGAGCGATATCTGCCTCTGCGTTGAGTTGCTCACTGATATACTCAATAAAGTGAGCGTGCAGGCCATCAGGAAAGTTACCGGATACTGCCGATTTAAGTTGGTTTGCTGCAAGAGTATTAACGGGTAACAACAGTAGCAATAACAACCAGCGATACCACATAACCACTACTGTCTCCCCGTGACTCAATTACAGAGCGGTTTGCCCCACCACTCGCCGTCTTCCACGTACTTAACCACCAGACCGTCATGGATCAGCAGGGCGTGTGTGTTAAAGCCGGTGTCTTTACCTACCATGTTACGGTAATTGAGGGTGGCACAAACAAGATAGCCGTAATACACGTTATCCAGTTCATTGCCCAGCCAGTAGCGTTTGGGTTTTTCTATCTTGCCGTATTCAACAGAATCCGGGTGGGTGAGGTGATAGCCATAGTAGGTCTTTACGATATTTTCGTAATCGTCAGGATAGGCGCCATAGTCAGCATCACTGATTTCCTGTTCGGAGGGAAGTGACGTACATCCGGATAACATACCAGCAGAAATAACAGCTAACGCAGCAAGCAATTTTTTCATCTACATTCATCTCCTTTTTGTTTTCAAATCAGGGCTTCAGAGCGCAAAGGATACCATATCCTCGCATTATCTCATTACGGCAATTAGATAATGAAACGTGCCTGAGCGCTATATATTGCGACGAAACTGTGATTGTACAAGCCCGTTTACGCTACTTTTGACGAGTAAGCTTTTGTTAAAAAAAGTGGTAAAAATACAACTGTTCAGAGAAAATAAACGTCACCTTCCCTGAAAGAAGCCTGAAATAATGAAAAAAATAACTGCGATTATAAAACCATTTCGCATTGAAGAAGTGCGTCAGGCCCTGGCTGACGTAGGCATAAACGGCTTAACAGTTAGCGAAGTAAAAGGATTTGGACGACAAAAGGGCCACAGCGAGTTGTACCGTGGTGCCGAGTACCAAATTGACTATGTACCCAAAACACAAATGGAACTGGTGGTCGCCGACGAAAACGTGGAGCGCGTTTGTGAGGCGATTATCCAGAGTGCCAGGACCGGCAAGGTAGGCGACGGAAAATTATTTATAACAGATGTCGAAAAGGTTATCCGAATAAGAACATCAGAAACGAATTCCGACGCGATTTAACACAACACATTTGAGAATCAACAGGACACACTTATGCGAAACTGGCTTATCGGCCTGGCATTCATGCCGGGCTTTGCATTGGCTGAATCCGGTGCAGATACCGGCGATACCGCCTGGATCTTAACCGCTACGGCTCTGGTTTTATTTATGACTCTGCCCGGTCTGTCGTTTTTCTACGGCGGCCTGGTGCGCAGCAAAAACGTACTTTCGGTTTTAATGCAATGTTTTGCAATAGCCTGTGGCGCGTCTTTGATTTGGTTAATAGCTGGTTACAGCCTGGCCTTTGGAGAAGGTAACGCCTTTATCGGCGACTTCTCAAACATGTTTTTAGCCAGTACGGATAAGTCCTCGTTATCCGGAACACTGCCGGAGCCACTGTTTTTTATGTTTCAGATGACGTTTGCCATTATCACGCCTGCGCTGATGGTTGGCGGGTTTGCTGAGCGTATGAAGTTTTCCTCCGTGCTGGTATTTTCTCTGGCCTGGCTGGTGCTGGTCTATTTGCCAGTATGTCACTGGGTGTGGGGCGGTGGCTGGCTGGCGCAAATTGGTTTGCTGGACTTCGCCGGTGGTACAGTAGTGCACATCACTGCGGGGGTAGGCGCTCTGGTGGCAGCCATGTATATCAAAAATCGCCACGGCTACGGCAGCGCTTCCATGATCCCACATAATCTGACCATGACAGTTGGCGGCGCCGGCATGCTGTGGGTTGGCTGGTTTGGCTTTAACGGCGGTAGCGCTGTGGCAGCCAATGGTGATGCCGCTATGGCTATGCTGGTAACGCATGTATCAGCCGCGGCAGGTTCACTGGCCTGGATGACGATTGAGTGGGTTAAATATGGCAAGCCTTCAGTGCTGGGTATCGTTACCGGCATGGTGGCAGGGTTGGGAACCATCACCCCGGCTTCGGGCTATGTTGGTCCGGCAGCGGCACTGGTTATTGGTCTTACTGCCGGTTGTGTTTGTTTTTATTTCACCAACCTCATCAAACAGAAGTGGAAAATTGACGACTCGCTCGACGTGTTCCCGGTTCACGGGATCGGCGGTATTCTGGGTACTTTCCTGGCGGGGATCTTCTGCTCTCCGGATTTGGGCATTTTCAGCGGCTACGGATTTGGTGGCGACAATACGTCTATCGGTGAGCAATTGGGCGTGCAGATGGTCGGAATTTTTGCCACGTTTGTTTACACCGCGGTGGTGAGCCTGGTGTTGCTGAAACTGGTCGATATGCTCACCAAAGGTATCCGGGTTACTGCTGAGCAGGAACAGCAAGGGCTGGATATCAGCAGCCACGAAGAGCGCGGCTACAATCTCTAAGTTCAAAATCAGGGCTGCTTAAGCAGCCCTGATAATCTACTAACATAGCACTAAAGTATAATGTCACTTTTTTTTACAAGTCAAAGCTCCGTTGCCCGGCGCAAAAAGCCTTCTAAACCAAAAATTGACAGTGATTCAATTAATTAATTTCAGGTCTAACGATCTGGCCCCTTCTTTGCTAAACAAGCGCTAGGTGCGATTATTTTTTAATCACGCTTATTACACTGCAAATAAAAACGTAGAGAAAGAGCGGTACTACGGACGTTTATTGAAGAAGGATTTTTTACATGAAAGCAAAGAAACTGTTTGCTGGCGGTCTCGCCGGTGTACTGTTGGCATCTGCATCGGCTGCCAACGCAACCATTCTAACTGTATTTGACGGCATTACCGACGGCGTGGCCGATTTCGACAGCACTGTAACGGGTGCTGGTGGTACTGTTGGTGTTGATATCTGGGATACAATCTTATCAGGTGCCTCAATCGACCGTGGTGACTATGTTATCACCCAAAACGATGGCGGTTCTGCATCCGGTACAACCTATGGTTCATTAACTGGTACTGCAATTGGTATCAACCCGGCGGGTGGTGGTTCACTTCCTCGTACGGATCCCATGGACTATTTTGGTAGCGGTATTACCTTCACCTTCGACAGCGCAGTAAACGCTGTTGGCTTTGAAGTAGGTGACTGGGCGACTTGTTGTACTGATCCAACGACTGATCTATACATTTCATTTGACGGTGGCTCGCCAATTTTAGTGGCGTCAGCATCAACAAACGCTGAAGGATTGTTTCCATCACAGGCTGATCCATCATCAGACGTGTTTGAAATATTCGTAGCCGCGTTTGATGATAGTGATGAGTTCACTCAGGTGTCGTTCTGGGGTAACGGTATTGGCGAATATCTGGTTGCGGGTGGCCAGGTTCGTTATGCACTGTTAGATCAAGACAGCCTTCCGCCAACTACACCAGCTTCTGCGCCTGCCTCGCTGTTGCTGATTATTGGTGGTTCTCTGCTTGCGGCTCGTCGCCGTCGCTCTGCATAAATCACGACTCGTTCGTAACTAAAAGGCCTGCTTATACAGGCCTTTTTTAATGCGTACAAAGTATTAAGTAGTGCCGCCATTGTAAAATTGTTGTTAAACTACGTTCTTTAATTACAAACAAAGTGCAGGCGACTAATGATGATAAAGCTAAACAAGATCATGCTGGCCGGAGGGCTAAGTATGGTAGCAGCAGGCCAGGTGTATGCAGCACCCACTGAGGTGGCCAAAGCCAGTTCGCCAATTGTTATCGACGGTAAAGCCGATGAAGCAGCCTGGAATAACGCAAAGTGGCACCCTCTTAAGCACCTCATGGTGGGCACCATGCCCATCCCGGCAGACTTTAGTGGCCGGTTTAAAATGCTCTGGGACGAAGATCAGTTGTATCTGCAGGTAGAAATTATCGACGATGTATTGATCGATACACATCCTAATCCGCTATTGACCTACTGGGATGATGACTGCCTGGAAATTTTTATTGATGCCGATGCGTCGGGTGGTAATCACTTAAAATCCTATAACGCCTTCGCCTATCACATTGCGCTGGATGGCAATGTGGTGGATATTGGCCCAACAAGCAATGGCGGTCAGGAATTTGTTTTGCTTAATGAGCATGCCACCAGCCGCTGGACCCGTGAAGATACGCCGCCATATCAAATTACCTGGGAAGTCAGTTTCAGAGTCTATCCGGATACGTTCCACCACAATAAACCAGTGCCGCCACTGAGCCTTTCTGCAGAGCAGATGCTGGGGTTCATGCTGGCCTATTGCGACAATGATGGCAGTGAAGAGCGCGAACATTTTGTTGGTTCCCATGAAGTTGAACCGGTAAATGGCGATCGCAATCTCGGTTATATCGACGCGTCGGTATTCGGTAAGATCAAGCTGGTAGACTAACCTCCCGGTAATATCAGCTCAACCGTTAAAGGTTAACGGCGGCATGCTTTTGTTCGTACATCAGCATGTCGGCAGCGTGCAGTAATAGCGACAGGTCGTTGTGCGGAGTATCAATGATTTGTGCACCCACACTGGCCGATAGCGGGATATGCTGCTCATCAATTTTGATTATCAGGTCCTGCAGGCGCTGACTGACCCGTTGTTTCACCCGTTCGGCAATATTCCGGTTGTGGCAATGGCTCATTATCACAAATTCGTCACCACCAAGTCGACCAACGATATCCTGAGCCCGCGACTGACTGTTGAGAATTTTGGCCAGTATGATTAAGGCCTGATCACCCACCCGGTGGCC
>JAYZXK010000543.1:0-6932 GCA_036141415.1 Pseudomonadota bacterium | reverse complement strand
TTGTCGAACTCATGTTCTTCCAGAATACCTAATGGCATATGTTGCGGATCAATCAACAGCCTAATCTCCTGATCTGATGTTTTCACAGCCAGCCTCGGCAGGCCACCGCTCCACAGAGTGAAGTTTTTACCGTTAGCATGAATTTCCAGGATACTGGCGACACAAAACATATCGGCGGGTAACAGATTAACCAGCAAGCGGTTAAGCCTGGCTGCCATTTCGCCCACAGCAAGGCCTTTTAATGTCATCGACGTAAACAACTGGGCAACCGGAATAGCACCAATTGCTGAAGCCAGACCATGGCCGGTAAAGTCGCCGATAAACAAATACACCCCTCCAGAGGGGCTTTGCTCACACAAGAATAGATCGCCGTTGAATTGTGCTTCGGGCTGAGTATAAAAATCGAAATAATCGGTAGTGACCGGGTTGCGGCCAATGGCATTATCAAAAATATGCTCAACGATTCGGTGATTTCTTTCCACTTCCAGTTGAAAATAAATGAGTGACTGGTTTTTTTCCTGAATTTCCAGGCTCAGCTGCCGGGTTCGCTCATGGGCTTTTACCTTGGCATGCAGAATGATTTTTTCAAAGGGTTTAGAGATAAAGTCATCACCGCCACTTGCCAGGCACTTTACCAGGCTTTGTTCATCATCAAGACTGGTAATAAACAGGATGGGTAAGTAACACCCTGGTGAAGAAGCTTTTATTTGCGGCGCCGCTTCAATCCCGGACATACCCGGCATGATAACATCCAACAAAACGATGTCCGGCTTGTGCAGCCGGGCAGTTTCAACCGCCTGCTGGCCATTATGAGCTTCAATAAAATCACAATAACCCGCTTCACTGAGTATTTCCCGCAACATAATGCGGTTGATTTCTTCATCATCAACTATCAGGATTTTTACCATGTAGAAATCACTACCCGTTGCTATTGAATTTCAAATTTTTTATTAAACCGTGAAATTTGCAGGATCCGTGCGATTTGCGGCCGGGTATTGAGGATTCGGTAGGTTAACTGGCGCTCTGCCAGTACTTTTTGCATATTTAACAACATACCCAGTGCCGAACTGTCCATGTACTGCGTGGCCGATAAATCAATGTCGACTTGCTTTACCCTGGGGTCGAGATCTTCATATACATTACGAAACTCAGTAACCAGCGAAAAGTCAAACCGTTCACCAATTTGAATGTTGAAGATTGAATCATTGACAACTTCAGCTTTAATACTCATTTATGCTCCCACTCACAACTCGTGTTTGCTACTATTAATACTAACAACGAGTGAATTTATCCACTGCAGGGTAAGTTAATACAACCACTTCGGCTTCTATGATTGTAGTCCAGTTTTAAAGAGTTACAGTAGAGTATGCAAAATTCGAGACTTGTTTACAGCACTGATGGCGGGAAAGTCGTTCAGCAACGGGAATCTACCGACACCCGCTCGGTTAATAAAGATGGTATTGCCCGAATTCAGCGCGAAACGAAAGGTCGTAAAGGGAAAGGAGTCTCTATCATTACCGGTCTGGATCAAAACGCTGATCAATTAAAAGTGCTTTGTACAGTACTTAAGAAAAAGTGTGGCTGTGGCGGTGCCGTCAAGGCTGGCACCATTGAACTACAAACTGATGCGCGGGATAAAATTCAACAATTACTCGAACAGCAAAATATCAAATCCAAAGTGGCGGGTGGCTAGTACAAGCCTCATAGTCAACAAAAATAATAACCAGAATAAACAACAAAGAGAATTTGAATGGAAAAGTTATCCATCTCTGACCTGAGTATCGTGTTGGTAGAGCCTTCCGATACACAGCGCAAAATTATTTCCGGCATGCTCACCAAAGAACATGTGAAACAAATTGACACCGCGGCGAATATCGCTGAAGCCAGAAAAATGGTGGAATTACACGGGGCCGACCTAATTGTCAGTGCAATGTACTTTGAGGATGGTACAGCACTGGATTTACTCAAATTTGCCAAACAGAGTGCATCCTTCAAGCATATTCCGTTTATGCTGGTTTCCAGTGAGTCGCGTACCAGCAAGCTCGAAGAGTTTAAACAGGCCGGGGTGGCCGCCATACTCCCAAAACCTTTCGAAACTATTCATTTGCAACGTGCGCTTAATGCCAGCCTCGACCTGCTGAATACCGACGAGCTGGAGCTCGAACTTTTCGATGTGCACGAGGTAAGGGTGTTGCTGGTAGATGATAGCAAACTGGCCCGAAATCATATTCGACGGGTACTGGAAGGCATGGGGCTACAAAAAATTAAAGAAGCCGAAAATGGCGCGATGGCGCTTACCTTCATTAAAGATGAGGCTTTTGATTTAGTGGTTACCGATTATAATATGCCAGAGATGGATGGCCGTGAGTTGTCAGAATTTATCCGCTTCAATCCGGAAACGTCACATATCCCTATTATTATGGTTACTTCAGAAGCCGCCAATAGCTTACATATGGCAAATATTCAGCAAACCGGGGTTAATGCACTTTGCGATAAACCCTTTGAGCCAGCTGAAGTCAGAACCATGTTAGCGGCATTGTTAAGCGACTAGCTCTGTCAAGCACTTCTTATGAATAGTATTACTTCACGCGTAAAAATGGGTTGACAGTCGGGCTGTAGCGAAATAAAGTGTCTGTATGAAATTATGTAATCCAAACATCATCGCTCGCTTCTTCGTGTTTATCACCTTCATCTGAGGGAGGGTACGTAGCGCGTGCGAATAAACCTCCCAACGGGAGGTTTTTTTTTGCCTGAAGTGTTAAGAGAGAATTTATGTCTGCCCCTGAATTAGATCAAATTAGAGAGCGTATTACCGCGCTGGATACCGAGCTACTCAGCTTGCTATCTGAACGACGTGGCCTGACCAACCAGGTTGCTGAAACGAAAATCAAGCACCATATTCCGGTGCGCGACCAGGCTCGCGAAGAGCAGTTACTCATTCGGCTGATTAAAGAAGGTCAGCAACAGGGTCTGGATGCCCATTATATTACGCAGATTTTTCATGTAATCATTGAAGACTCCGTACTTAATCAGCAGGCTATGCTGGCTGAGCGGGCCAACCCTGGCAGCGCCCTGCCCCTTAACCGCGTAGCATTTTTAGGTGATCGCGGCTCATACAGCTATCTGGCTACCCAAAAGTACTTTTCTCGTCGCCCTGGCGATTTGTTAGAGCTGGGCTGTCAGAGCTTCCGGGATGTGGTGGGCAAAGTAGAAAACAATGAAGCTGACTACGCTGTGTTACCGGTAGAAAACACCACCTCCGGCAGCATTAACGAGGTGTATGACCAGTTGCAGCATACTGAGTTAAGCATCATTGGTGAACTGACTCATGCTATCAAGCATTCCTTGCTGGTAGCTAAAGAGACCACGCTGGCTAATATCAAAACCCTTTATGCCCACCCTCAGGTGTTCACTCAGTGTAGCCACTTCTTGGCCGAACTGGGGAACGTTGAAGTAAAAACCATGGATGCCACCTCTTCGGCAATGTTAAAGGTGAGTGAGCTGAACCGTGACGATGTTGCTGCTATCGGCAGCGAAGCTGGCGGTAACTTGTATGGTTTGTTTGCTATTAAGTCAAACCTGGCTAACCAGAAAGAAAACCACAGCCGCTTCATCGTGGTAGCCAAACAACCGGTAGTTGTGCCACTACAGGTGCCAGCTAAAACCACATTTGTGATGTCGACCGTGCAAAAGCCGGGCGCCTTGGTTGAGGCCTTAATGGTGCTGAAGGAAAACAACATTAATATGACCAAGCTGGAATCCCGGCCAATCCCGGGTAACCCGTGGGAAGAATTATTCTATATTGATGTGGAAGGCAATACTCAGGATGGTCCGGTGCAAAGTGCATTGGTTGAGCTCAAGCGCATCACCCGCTACCTGAAAGTGCTGGGTTGCTACCCCAGTGAAGAGATTAACCCTACTAAAGTTGCCGCTTCAAAGGCGCTGACGGCCGGGTAAGAATTTACCTGAGAGGTGCTTGTTAGAGCACTTCTCAGGTTCTCAGCATTTGGTCATCATCAGCTTTTAGCAAAAGGCGTTTACTGTCTATCAGGCAAGTTTTTGCATAGTCACCAAACCACTCACCAATTTCATTGAACTGGCGGATAAATTCGGCTTTGTCTCCTTTGTCCAAAATGGACAGTGCTTCACCAAACCGTTGGTGGAAGCGTTTTAATAGTAAAAAGTTCTCAGGATTATTAAAGATAATATCGGCATAAAGTTGCCCGGATTGCGCAAAAAGTCGTCCAACCATCGCCAACTCCAACCGGTAAATCGGTGAACTGAGCTGTGTGAGCAGATTAAGGTTGGGATTTTCGCCAGCTAAATGGGCGCCGTACACAAAGGTATTAAAGTGGCGCATAACCTGAATAAACGCCATAGCTTTGTCATGTTCCTGCGCGGTAACTTCAAACAGTGTGGCCCCCCAGGTTTGCATCTGTCCCATTAGCCAGCTGTATTGTGATGTACCGCGACCGTGACATACCACTACAACTTGCTTAATCATGCCCGGCGCATCCGGCCCGAACATTGGGTGTAGTCCAACAACCGGCCCTTTATGGGCCTGTAACATGGCATCCAGGGGCTTGTGTTTAATACTGGTGATGTCGGCCAGGATACAATCTTCCGGTAAACGATTAAGTTTGGCCACCACATCGACAGTGAGATTAATGGGCACCGAGACCAGTACCAGACTGGCTTCAGCAAACAAGCTGTCAGCCCGGCTCCAGTCGTCTTTTTCAAGAATTTCTACATTGTAACCACTGCGCTCAAACAAACCTACAAATACTTTTCCCAGAGCGCCGGCCCCACCGATAACCACAACCCGCTTTATACCCGGATTTATGCACCGGTAACGGTTGTTCTGAGTATGGTAGGATTCGCGCATGATCCGGCGCATGAGATCTTCAACTAACGACCCGGAAACACCGCGCTCTGCGGCCTGCTCCTGGCGTGTCTCGAGCATTTGCGCTTCCCGTTCCGGCACATAAATGGGCATGCCGGTTTTGGCTTTAACTTCACCTACTTTACTGGTGAGTTCGGCGCGTTTTGCTAGGATGTCGATGAGCTGGGTATCCAGCTCATCAATGCCATGACGTAATTCACTCAGCTGCTGAGCAAACTGTTCGTGGTCGTTCTGTGACATAAATTAGGCTAATTCCGTTCGCTTGTTTTGACGCAATGGTAGCACAGTAATCAGTTTGTCTCGCATTTGATCCAGCAGGCTTTCTGTGGTTTCCCAGTCAATACAGCCATCAGTAATCGACACACCATATTCGAGGTCTTTAAAATCGACGCCGTCAGACTTCTGGTTACCTTCCTTGAGGTGACTTTCCAGCATAATACCGATGATCGACTGGTTACCCTCAAGGATCTGATTGACCACATTCTTAGCCACCAGCGGTTGACGGCGATAATCCTTGTTGGAGTTAGCATGTGAACAATCCACTACCAGACCAGCAGTAAGACCCGCTTTATCCATCCATTCTTCGCATTCAGAAACGCAAACCGAATCATAGTTTGGTTGCTTGCCACCACGTAAAATAATATGGCCGTCGGGGTTCCCGGCAGTTTCGATAATACTCACCTGTCCTTGCTTGTTGATCCCCATAAAGCGGTGAGAAGACGCCGCAGAGCGTAAAGCGTTAACCGCAATATCCAGGCTGCCGTCAGTGCCGTTTTTAAAGCCTACCGGCATTGACAGGCCACTGGCCATTTCGCGGTGAGTTTGTGACTCAGAGGTACGCGCACCAATAGCGCTCCAGCTGAACAGCTCCGCCAGGTACTGTGGACTGATAGGATCCAGTGCTTCTGTTGCAACCGGCAGCTCAAGCTCAGCCAGCCAGATCAGTAATTCGCGTGCCTTACGTAAACCGGTTTCAATATCAAAGGTATCGTTGATATGCGGATCGTTAATTAACCCTTTCCAGCCAGTGGTGGTTCTGGGCTTTTCAAAATATACCCGCATGACAATATACAGGGTGTCCTTGTAGCATTCATGCAGCTCTTTCAGACGCAGTGCATAGTCTTTGGCCGCTTCAATATCATGAATGGAGCAAGGTCCGCATACTACCAGTAAGCGATGATCGCGACGATGAATAATGTCAGAAATGATCTGACGGGAATGCCGGATAACCTCCAGGCCTCTTTCTGAGGCTGGCAGTTCTGCCGCTAACGCGTCTGGCGTTACCAGTACTTTCTCTGCGCTAACGTGAATATTGTTAATAGTGTCCTTAATCATAGGGTCGCTCTTATTTGGTGAAAAGTCATTTCAATGCCGCTTCAACATGGCCTGAGCCTTGTTATTAATTAAAGCAGAGCCGGACAAAAAATACAGATGTACAAATATATTTACAATGAAATATTACTACATTGTTTTCAGGCGTTGACTTTTTACCAAGATTCTATAAGTGAAGCAAGTGAAAGTTCCAAATTTATACTTATTTGTAACCAACTGTTACCAGAGCTCGTGTGGCGTATTTATTGGGTTGTATGACAACGCAGACACTACTAAAGTATCATTCCGATGTCTGAGAATCTTATCTACGACACAATAAAAACGAGAAAAGACAGATGATTACACTCAAGGATATTCGTAAGAGTTTTACCAATGGGGAGGAAACCATAGTAGCTCTCAACGATGTTTCTTTATCCATCCAGGAAAATGAATTTGTCGCCTTTATGGGCAGTTCAGGCTCCGGCAAATCAACCATGATGAATATTCTTGGTTGTCTCGATACACCCGATAGCGGCGAATATTTGTTAAATGGCAATGCCGTGAATCAGTTAACCGATGAAGCTTTGTCAAAAATTCGCAACGAGCATATCGGCTTTATCTTTCAGACTTTCCACCTGCTGCCCAAACTGGATGCTATTGGCAACGTTAAGCTCCCCCTGCGCTACAGCGACGTGTCGGAGGAAGAAGCGACCCAACG